>JAEZBF010000377.1 GCA_023427545.1 Pseudomonadota bacterium | reverse complement strand
GGGCTACTGGTGAACTGTGTGAGGACCTCATGGTGAGCTTGTCGAACCACGAGGTCCGGGCGCGCTGACGCCGCAGGAGGATGGGATGAACGCAATGCTGCAGCCGACGGGATCGGTCTACTTCATGGGGCCGGAGACGGAAGTGCCCGAACGGCACACCCTCTCGGTGCTGGTCGACAACGAACCGGGCATTCTCGCGCGGGTCGTCGGGCTGTTCTCGGCCCGGGGCTACAACATCGACTCGCTGACGGTCTCAGAGACCGAGCACGAGAAGGGCCTTTCGCGCATCACGGTGGTGACGGTCGCAACGCCCAAAGTGCTGACGCAGATCAAGCTGCTGCTCGAGCGGCTGGTGCCGGTGCACCGCGTGCACGACCTGACGGAAGAGGGGCGGTCGCTCGAGCGCGAGCTGGCGCTGATCAAGGTCGGCGGCACCGGCGAGCACCGGGCGGAGACGCTGCGGCTGGCCGATGCGTTCCGCGCACAGATCGTCGACGCCACGGTCGAGAGCTTCGTCTTCGAGGTGACCGGCAAACCCTCCAAGATCGACAGCTTCATCGCGCTGATGGTGCCGCTCGGGTTGATCGAGGTGGTCCGCACCGGGCTGGCCGCGATCTCGCGCGGTCCGGAGGGCATGTAGCAGCCCCGATTGCCGAAATCCGGCCGCTCGGCTAAGCCTTGCCGCAGCGGGTGGGGGCTCTCCGAACGTGCTGCTGACTGCGGCGATAGTGCTGATCGTTGTGGTGATCGGCGGCGCCGTTTCGCTGATCATCATAGACATGGAGGGGCGTCCCCCCGGCGAGTGGTTCCGCGCCGTCAAGGAATGGCAGCAGACTGTGGGGGCGCTGTTGGGGTTCATGGGCGCGGCGGGTGTGCTGGTCCTCTCGACCGAGCTTGCGGCGAACCAGCGGGCCAACCAGGCTGCACACGCAGCGCGCGCCATCGGCTACGGTCTGGCGCTTGAGGCTGAACAGCTCGCCAGCGACGTCTCGGGCATCATGGGCTTGGTTACGATGATCCGGTCGCAGCCGGTCCCGGACCCCAACCGCACGTGCATCGAGTTCATCGGGATGATGCAGCGCGTGCTGCCGACCAAGACTCCGGTATATGACGCGGT
Organism: Pseudomonadota bacterium; assembly: GCA_023427545.1. Taxonomy (GTDB): domain Bacteria; phylum Pseudomonadota; class Alphaproteobacteria; order Rhizobiales; family Devosiaceae; genus JAEZBF01. Next base: position 3,867 of record JAEZBF010000377.1, on the reverse strand, counting down.
CCTCTCTCACCTCGTCGACTTCGGAGACGACAACCTGTCGATCTTCGTGCGGTTCTTTGCCACCTATGTCGATCTGGTGCAGGAGGCGCACAGCTTCGACACTCGCCAGTGTCAGCTCAACGCGGCGAACGAGATCGACTATGTGCGCGGCCGGCTCCGCAGCACGCTGCTGGTCTACGACATGATCGCCAATGCCTATGGCACCATCCCGCAGGAGGTGCCGCCCTTCGAGGAGATGCCGACGTCTCCGCCAGCTCCAGCTCCCGAGTCACCTGCCGCCGTGACCAGCACGACCGAACCCGCTACGGCGATGACCATGACCACCCCGGCCGCGCCCGCCGCAACCACGCGCGTACAGCCGATCCCCGGGCCGACCGTTGCCACGACGGCCTCACCGTGAGCGCAGGCCTGTCGCCGAACATCCGCGGCATCATTTTCATGCTGCTCGCGACGGGTACGTTCGTGACCAACGACACGCTGCTCAAGCTCGCGACGGAAGGGCTGCCGCCGTTCCAGATCCTGTTCCTGCGCGGGCTGGCAGCCTCGATCTGGTGCCTGCCGCTCGTAATTGCGACCGGTAACCTCGGCCGGCTGCGGGAGGCAGCCGACCGCTGGGTGCTGGTGCGCAACCTCGGCGAACTCGGCGCCGTGCTGTGCTTCATCGTTGCCCTGACGCGGCTGCCGCTCGCGGACCTCACCGCGATCAACCAGACCGCGCCGATGCTGCTGCTGATCGGCGTGGCGCTGCTCTTTGGCGAGCGCATCGGCACGCTCCGCATGGTGCTGATCGCTGCCGGCTTCCTCGGGGCGCTGCTGGTGGCGCAGCCGAGCGGGCAGGGCTTCTCGCCGTTCATGCTGCTAGGCTTCGGTTGCGCGCTGGGCTCTGCCTGCCGTGACATTGCCGGGCGCAAGGTGCCGGCGGGTATCCCGGTGATCGTCGTCGCCTACTCGACGCTCGTGGTGGTGATGCTCGGCGCTGGCGTCATGCATCTGCTGTTCGAGGACTGGGTAGTGCCGGGCCTGCGCGAAACGCTGCTGCTGGTCGCGGCGGGGCTGTTCCTCGTGGGCGGGCAGTTCTTCCTGTTCCTCAGCTATCGCACCGGCGCTACCGGAGCGGTGGCGCCGTTCCTCTACATGTTCGCGGTGTGGGCGGTGATCTCGGGCGTGGTTGTCTTCGGCACATTGCCGAACCCGCTTGCCGTTGCGGGAATCGTGCTGATCGTCGGGAGCGGGGCGTCGATCGCCTTGCTCGACGAGCGGCGGCGGCGGCTGGCGATCACCGCCTGAGGCCGCGGACCTCGTGGTTTGACAGGCTCACCATGAGATCCTCCGTGAACTCACTGCTGCACTAGCCCTCATGGTGAGCCCGTCGAGCCAGGAGGGCGTGTCGCCGCGCTCGACCCGGTAGACCTGCCGCGATAGAACCGCGGCATGACCAAGCTCTCCGTCAACCTCAACGCCGTGGCCCAGCTCAGGAACCGGCGGCACGTGCCGTGGCCGAGCGTCACCGGCATTGCACGGCTCGTGCTGCAGGCGGGCGCCGACGGCATCACGGTGCACCCGAGGCCGGACGAGCGGCACATCCGGCGAACCGATGTGTTCGAACTCGAGGCCCTGCTGCGGAGCGAATTCCCGACGGCGGAGTACAACATCGAGGGCTACCCGAGCCCCGAGTTCCTCGACCTGGTGGAGCGCGCGGGGCCCGAACAGGTGACGTTCGTGCCGGACGACCCGGCGCAGGCGACGTCGGACCATGGCTGGGACGTGCCGGCGAACCGGGAACTGCTGGAAGCGGCGATCGGTCGGATGAAGGCGCTCGGCATCCGCGTGTCGCTGTTCGTCGACGCCGATCCGCTGATGCCGGCCGAGGCCTGGGGGGTCGGCGCCGACCGCATCGAGCTTTACACCGGCCCCTACGGTGGCGCGCTGGAGCCGCGGCGGCAGGGCCACGAGCTGGAGAAGCTCCGGGCAACGGCGGATGCCGCCCGCGTCGTGGGTGGCAACGGTCCGCGCGGCGCATCGAGGCTGGAGGTGAACGCCGGCCATGACCTGACGCTCGACAACCTGCCGCCGCTGGTCGCCGCAGTTCCCGACCTGGCCGAAGTCTCCATCGGCCATGCGATCACTGCCGATGCACTGCTGATTGGCTTTCCGGAAGCCGTGCGGCGCTACAAGGCAGTCCTGGTCGGGGAGGGCTGACATGCGCGCGGTTCGGCTGAGCGCTCCCAATGTCATGGCGCTCGCCGAGGTGCCGAAGCCCTGTCCCGGGCCCGGCGAGGTGCTGCTGCGGGTCGAGGCCTGCGGCCTCTGCGGCAGCGACCGCCACATGCTGCGCGGTGAGTTCCCCACCGCGCTGCCGGTGACGCTGGGGCATGAATTTGCGGGAATGATAGAGGCGGTCGGCGACGGCGTCTCGCGCGTGACGGCGGGGATGCGCGTCACGGGCGATCCCAACATCTCGTGCGGGACGTGCGCGCAGTGCCGGCGCGGTCGACCCAATCTCTGCGAGAAGCTGACCGCCATCGGCGTTTTCCGCGACGGCGGCTTTGCGGAATACCTCGTGATGCCCGAGGGGCAGGCGTATCCGTTGCCGCCCGATGTGCCGGCGCCGCATGGCGTGTTCTGCGAGCCCATCGGGTGCTGTCTCCATGCGGTGGACGTGGCGCGGATCGCCGAAGGCGACAGTGTTGTGATCCTTGGTGGCGGCGTCATCGGAATGCTGATGGTGCAGCTGGTGCGTCGCGCCGGCGCGGGCAGGGTGATACTGTCCACCCGTCAGGCGCCGCGCCGGGCGCTTGCCGAACGGCTCGGCGCCGAGACCGTGGACGCCAGCGCCGATCCGATCAGCGCGATCACTGGCCCGGGCGGGCTGCTGCCGGGTGGTGCGGACGTGGTGATCGAGTGTGCCGGCGTGGCGGAGACGTTCGCGCAGGCACCCCAGATTGCGCGGCGAGGTGGAACCGTCGTCGTCTTCGGCGTCATGCCGCAGGGCGAGGCGGTGCCGATCATGCCTTGCGATCTGCTGGTCAAGGAGCTGCGGATCGAGAGCGCGTGGCTGAACCCGTTCACACATGGCCGGGCAGCGCAGCTGGTCGCGGAGCAGGCGCTCGACCTTGATGCCCTCATCACGAGGACCATCGGACTGGATGAGGTCGCCGCCACACTCGCGGCGCCGCCGGTGTACGGCGAAGTGAAAATCATCGCCGCGTCGACACCATAGCGGTCGATATTCTCGAACAATCCCGACCGGCAACGCCTTGAGCGGGCGCAGGTGACCGGATTATCCGGTTTCCAAGCACTTACATCCATGTGCCTGACCAACATCGGTTTTCCCATCGCAACTCGGTGTGCCCCTCTGACAGGAACGTGCCCACTTGCAGAGCGTTGACCCCGTAGGCACATCAAGGGCCTCAGTTCTCGTTTGTTACCAGGAAACACGAAATGACCACCAAGCCCAAGATCGGCGTCATCATCAGCAGCATCCGCCCGAACCGCTTCGGCGACAAACCGGCAAGGTGGATCCTCGAGCACGCCAAGGCGCGCAACGATATCGATGCGGAACTGATCGACCTCGCCGAGTTCAACCTGCCGCTGTTCGACGCGCCGGCGTCGGACCTTTGGATGCCCACGCCTAATCCCGAGGCGGCGCGCTGGCAGGCCAAGCTGAACGAGTTCGACGGCTACATCATCGTCACCGCCGAGTACAACCGCTCGATCACCGGCGCGCTCAAGAACGCGATCGATTGGGCCTACAAGCCGTTCATGAAGAAGGCCGTCGCGTTCGTCGGCTACGGTTCGGTCGGCGGCGCCCGCGCGGTCGAGCACCTGCGCACCATCATGATCGAGCTCCAGGCCGTGCCCGTGCGT
>JAEZBF010000335.1 GCA_023427545.1 Pseudomonadota bacterium | reverse complement strand
ATCATGAGGTAGTCGAAGGTCAGCCCGATCAGAGAGGCGAGGAGGACCGGCCGGCGGCCGAAGCGGTCGCTGAGGTTGCCCAGAACGGGCGAAAAAATGAACTGCATGAAGGCATAGACGAAGACCAGGTAGCCGCCGATCTTGGCCGCATCCGACACGCTGCCGCCGGTCAGGTCCTCGAGGAGTTCGGGCAGCACCGGAACGATGATGCCGACGCCGACCATGTCGAGCAGGATGGTGATGAGGATGCAGGCAAGGGTGAGGCGCTGTCGCGTCGTGTCTTTCATAATGCCTGTTCAGCTGCCCGCAACGGTGGTCGCAGTTGACACACCGTCCCGCGCTTAGGCAAGCGCCGAGCGGCCACGGTGCGGGGCTTAGGCCCGCACCGGCACGGCGGTCCTGAGCTCGGGTGCAGTGTCGAACCCGTAAAGCCAATCGAGCCGCTCGAGATGCCGCGGCGAGCCTTGGGTCGCGAGGTATGCGTTGCGGACGAGAGTGAACGGCCATTCCATGTGGAAAGCGAATCCGTTGAACCGGGACTGCCGCGCCACACGGGCGAGCCGCTCCCGGCGCATGGCTTCGAAACGGGCAAACGCAGACTCGGCAGTGGGCTCGGTCATAAGCAGCGGCGCGAGGATCGCGGCGTCCTCGATCGCCATGGCGGCTCCCTGCGCCTGAAACGGCAGCACGGCGTGGGCCGCGTCACCGATGAGCCCGATGCCGCCCTTGTGCCAGATCGGCTGGAGGACCGTCGCGATCGGCCAGTAGGCCCAGGTGCCCTCGGCGGCGGCAAGGATGGCGTCGATACGCTGGCTGCGGAGCAGGGCCCAGGGAAGGTGCGGTGCCTTGGACGGGGTCGCGCTGTGTTTTTCGCGCGCGATCAGGACGACGTTGATGCGGCTGCGGTGGGGTAGGGGGTAGACCACCGCGTGGAAGCCCGGGCCGAGCAGCAGGCTCGTACGGTCGGCCGCGACGATGCCGTCGAGCGCGCCCATCGGCAGGGTGGTCCGCCAGGCCACGAAGCCGGAGTAGCGCGACGCTGCACCGCCCAGGATGCGGACGCGGGTCTGCGAGTTCACCCCGTCGGCGCCGGCGAAGGCGAAGGCACGGGCGCTGCGGGATTTGCCATCCGGTTCGTCGGCGGTCACCGTGACGCCGCGGGCGTGGCTGACCGCGTCAAAATCGCGGACGCCGAAGACGATGTCGATGTTGGCAAAGCGGCGGCAGGCGCGGTGCAGCACCTCAGCAAGGTCGGCGCGGTGCATTACAGCGTAGGGCGCACCATAGCGGGAGGTGACGGCGGTCCCCAGCGGCAGGCTGACCACGGGTCGTTGCGAGCGAAAGGGATAGACGTCGATGGCTGCGGGTTCGAGGCTCCGCGCGGACATCTGCCTATCGAGGCCGAGTTGGTTGAGCACCCGGCGCGCATTGGGGCTGATCTGCAGCCCGGCGCCGATCTCCTGGATCGCGTCGGCGCGCTCGAGGACCACAACGGTGGTGCCGAACTTGGCCAGCGCCAGCGCAAGGGTCAGCCCGGCGATCCCTGCGCCGGCTATATAGACCGTCCGGCCGCCGCCGATCATAGCATCAGGCGGCGTTGTAGATCGCCGAGAGCGGCTCCGAAGTCCCGGCAGGCAGCGCGGAATCGAACATGTAGAGCGTCGAGCAATAGGGACAGACGATCTCGTCGTCCTTGCCCATGTCGAGGAAGACGTGCGGATGATCGAACGGCGGCAACGCCCCCACGCACTGGAACTCCTTGCTGCCGATGGCGATGCGGCGCAGGCCCTCGGTGTTGTGGAAATGCGGAACGCTCGAATGCGCCATGGCGAAGGTCCTATCCGAAACGGGGCGGACCATATCCAAGGCGAATGGCGAAGGGAAGGCGGTCGCGACTGGACCGCAACAGTCGGCAGGGCTATGCCAGCCGGCGCGCCAACAGGCCTGGAGCGACCGTAGTGCCGACCTTCGTATCCGACGGATTGACCTTGGCCTACGAGAGGTATGGCGAGGGGGAGCCGGTGCTGCTCGTTCACGGCTTCGGTTCCAGCGGAGTCGTCAACTGGGTCGAGACCGGCTGGATCGAAGTGTTGACCAGTGCCGGCTATGCGCCGATCACGATAGATAATCGGGGGCACGGGGGGTCCGAAAAGCCATATGATCCGGAGGCTTACCACCCTTGGTCGATGGCGGCTGACGCTGCCCGGCTGCTGGACTGGCTGAAGATCGAGGCGGCGCCGGTGATCGGCTATTCGATGGGGGCGCGGATCGCGGCCTACCTGTGCAGCCGCTGGTCGGAGCGGGTGACGGCGTCCGTATGGGGCGGGATGGGGATGAACCTGATCACCGGCCTGGACGATGCCGATGAGATCATCGCCGGGCTGACGGCGCCTGCGCTGGCGGACGTGAAGACGAGGACGGGACGGCAGTTCCGGATTTTCGCCGATCGCACGGGGGCGGACCGGCAGGCGCTCGCGGCCTGCATGGTCACCTCGCGCGGTGCGATGTCAGAGGACGAGGTCCGAGGCATAGCGACGCCGGTACTGGTGGTTGCCGGCAGCGTCGACGAGATGGCGGGGCCGCCTGCCGCCCTTGCGGAACTGCTGCCGAACGGAGAGGCGGCAGAGATCCCCGGGCGCGATCATATGCGCAGCACGGGCGATCCAGTGTTCAAATCGGCGGCGATCGAGTTTCTCGCAAGAAACACCTCACGTTCGCGACATCCGTGAACCATTTTGGCAAGGCGCGCTTTGTTTATGGGCTGAGGATGCCTTATATCGGTGTTCCACGATGGAGAGCGCAATGAGCGGCGGCCTGCAGAGAAACGTTCACCTTCAGTCGGTTGATCCCCTGTGGGAGACGGTGCGTGCCGATGCCCAGCTGATCGTGGCCTCCGAGCCCTCGCTCTCGAGCATGGTCGTTTCCAATATCCTCAATCACGACACGTTCGAGGCGGCGCTTGCTCACCGGATCGCCGAACGCCTCCATCACTCCGACGTTTCGGCCGATCTCGTCCGCCAGGCGTTCGGCGACGCGCTCCGCTTCCGCCCACAAATCGGGGAAGAGGCGCGTGCCGATCTTGCCGCCACCTATGAGCGCGACCCTGCCTGCAGCCGCCCGGTGGAGCCGCTCCTCTATTTCAAGGGCTATCAGGCACTGCAGACCTATCGCTTCGCACACGCGCTGCTAGCTGCCGGCCGGCGCGATTTTGCGCTCTACCTCCAGAGCCGCTCCAGCCAGGTGTTCCAGGTGGACATTAATCCTGCCGCGCGGATCGGGAAGGGGATCATGATCGACCACGGCACCGGCGTCGTGGTCGGCGAGACCGCGGTCGTCGGCGACCATGTCTCAATCCTGCAGGGCGTAACGCTCGGCGGCACGGGCAAGGCCGACCAGGACCGTCATCCCAAGATCGGCGAGGGTGTGCTGATCGGCGCCGGCGCCATCGTTCTTGGCAACATCAAGGTTGGCGAGTGCGCCCGCATCGGCGCGGGTTCGGTGGTCGTCAAGGAAGTGCCGCCGCATACCACCGTGGCCGGCGTGCCGGCGCGGATCATCGGCGAAGCCGGGTGCGCCACCCCGGCTACGGTCATGGATCACATCGGCATGGTGAACGATCTCAGCGGCTGAGGCGTTAGAGCTTCACTCCGCGGCCGGTTTTCGTTGCCCTTCGGGCGAATGCCACTATGTTGGCCGCATTTCAACGCAACCGAGCGGCCCATGAAGCACCCCGAGATCATCAAGCTCCAGAAGTTCCTGCAGCAGAAATTCGGCAACCGCGCCATCGACGTGCGGCCGCGGAACAACAAGGACGACTCGGTGGAGGTCTATCTCGGCGAGGAGTTTCTCGGCCTCATCTACGTCGACGACGAGGACGGCGACCGCTCCTACAATTTCCAGATGGCGATCCTCGACGTCGATCTCGACGAAGTCACCTAGTCCGGCGGATCCCAATCCCTGACAGCGCGGACTCGGTGGTCCGATCGAACTCGCGCCAATTCTCCAGCACTTCCGCATCGAAGGCGTAGATTGCTGCGACGGCGTCGAAGAACACCGTGCGCAAGCACCTACCGCTGGTCGCGCCCGGGACCGGGGCCTCACACTTCGCGACGAACGGATTTGGGCTGAGCGCGTCGTACCAGACTGTCTCGCCTTCAAAGCCGTCGGTGCCATGCAGTGGCTTGCCAATCAATCCGGGTGGCCCGGAGACTTCAGTCTGCGTGAACTGGTGCAGATAGACGCCGTCGAGCAGCACGGCGCTCGGCCGCGCGCGGCTGCGCGGCACCAGCGTCACGTCGATCGGCCGCATCGCAGCGTTGGGCCCAAGGGGTAGCCGCAGACGCAGATCGAGCTCTTCGGTAAAGCCCGCCGCGGCCTGTTCGTCATAGCGGAGCAGGGAGCGCGGGATGTGCATCTCCTTGCCCGCTATGGTGCGCGTCACCTCACCGGCTGCTTCGACCGTCTGCCCCGCGCGCAGGTGCCGCCCGGCGCCATCCAGCGCATAGGCGAGCGCTATGCCGGCGAGCGCGAGGACGATTGCAATGGCAGCGAGATTGAAGCCCACGCCCGCTGTTGCGGAGCGTGTCGAACCGGCAGTGGGAGAGGCGGCCATACGGGAATTAACCAGCGCGACGTGGAGCAGATGACAGCGGAGTGGGCGCTCGATATGCTTAATGAAGAGTTAAGAAGTGCCGGAGCGAGCCATCCGGTCGTGTTGCGTCCCGGGGGTAGCGTGCCATGTCGGAGCTTGCGCTTGCCGCGTTGATCATGGCCGTGGGGCTTAGCCTGGCCGGCGCCGGGACCCACCTCTACCAGGCGTGCAGCAAGCAGCAGGCGATGCTGCGCTACGACGGCACCACCTTCCTGTCCTCGCTGGGCCATCTGGTCATGAGCTTCGTCTGCGGCCCCTACATCATGCTGCAGCTGGGCTGGCGTCAGGAAAGCGGCGAGACGGCCTCGCTGGTCTCGGTGCTACTCTCGTCCTTCGTCGCCTTCGGCTGGAGCTTCATCACCGGGCTGGTGTTCATGGGCACCTACCTGGCGGTCCTCGGCCTCTAGCGTTCTACCGCGCGGCGGCGATGACCGTTGCGCGCTGATCAACAATGTCGACCCAGGCGCCCTGGTCGGCCTGCGACTGACGCTTGACGTAGTGGTAGGACGTGTCGTTCCAGACCCGCACCATCCCGTCCTGATTGTCGAGGACGAGGTCGCCGCGGTCCGTCCGGACCATGAGGACGGCATGACCTTCGCCGTTGCTCTCCCGCACGACGGACATCAGCAGCGTGCTGGCGGGCCAGCCGGCGTTGATGAGCTTCTGACGCTTGGCCAGCGCGATATCCTCGCAGTCACCGAACCCGTGCGGATAGGTCCAGAACTCAGCGACGTGGTAGAGGTTCGCGTCAGTTTCGGGAACGATCTCGGCGTTCACCGACGCGTTGACGTTCAGCAGCTGCTGCCAAAGTTTCTGGGTGAGCTCGACCATCGCAACGACGCTGGCGTTCGGGCTGCAGTCGGCAGGATGGCTGCGGCAGAACTCGGCGTGGCCGATCGGGATGCTGGTCGCCCCACCCACTGGTGCGAACGCGGGATTATTGGTGCCGACCTGCGAGGCCATGCCGGGAGCCGTGGCGCAGATTACTGCCAGCAGCGCCATACTCAGAGTCTTCTTGATTGCCTGGATTGACATCGTTGCCCCCTGTTGGGACTGACGATGCCGGGGGCAAATTGCGCCGCTAAGAAAACTGCCGTCTAGTTTTTAGGCGTGTTTTAGCGGCTTCACCAAGGACTTGTTCACCACGTCGGGGGAGGCACGATGGACGGTTTCGAGCAGGGCGGGCCTGAGCTCAACACCTATGAGGTGCTGCGTTATCCCACCGCTCCCCAACCTAATACGTTACCGGCGGCGTTCGGAGTACTAGCCCATCTTCGCGGGCGCAACATAGCGCCGTTCTCGCGGAGCCGGGTGCTCGAGATCGGCTGCGGCGACGGTGGCAATCTCCTGAGCTTGGCGATGCTCGCCCCGGAATCGGAGTTCGTGGGGTTCGACCTTGCGCACTCTCCGATTGCCGACGCGCAGGCCATGGCCGCTGCGGCGGGGCTTACCAACGTTCGCTTCAACGTTGGCGACATCGGCGACCCCCACGTTGTCGATGGTGAGTTCGACTACATCATTGCGCACGGTATCTACGCCTGGGTTCCCGCCCAGGTGCGTCAGGCGATGATGGCGCTGCTGTCCCGCGCGCTCGCACCCGAAGGGCTCGCCTTCATCAGCTACAACGTCGCACCGGGGTGCATCATCCGGCAGGGCATCCGGACCGTTCTCCAGGATCAGGTCGGCGGTATCGCCGAACCCAAGGAAAAACTTGAGGCTACGCGGGAAACCCTGCAGTTCTTCGCTGAGGGGTGGGAGGAGGGCGGCGGCTTCTATCCGAAGGCGCTGGCGGAAGAGGCGCGGCACATGCTGGAGCGCGATCCGGCCGTGCTGTTCCATGACGAACTCGGTGGCTGGTTCGAGCCGCAGATGCTGAGCGATGTGGTTGCCGCGGCGAGAGGCCAAGTGCTCGAGTACCTCTGCGATGCGCAGCCGCCGCTGAACCATGAAGCGTTCTTCCCTTCTGTGGCCTCGCCCTCGATTCGCGAGCGCTCCGGGAACGACTGGGTGCGCTACGAGCAGATGAAGGACTTCCTCACCCTGCGTCTGTTTCGCCAGAGCCTGATCTGTCGGCCAAGCTCGGTCGAGCCGGCAATCACCGACTGGACGGGACTTCTGCCGCTGCACGCGGAAGGCCGGTTCGTGCGCAAGGAGAGCGAAAGCGGTGCGGCGGCATTCGAGACCCGCGACGGTACCCCGATCGAGACCGACGACGCAGCGTTCGCGGGAATCATTCAGCGGATCGCAGATGCGTTTCCCGGATCGTTGCCGCTGGCCGATGTGGTGGATGGCCCCCTGATCGGCAACGCCATCCTGCAGCTCTATCTGTTGGGCGTGCTGGGATTACGCACCGAACCCATTGAGCTGGCCCGGCATCCCGGACCGCGACCGCTCGCCAACAAGCTCGCGCGGGCCCAGGCGGCACAGGGGGCGGCCGCGGTCGCAACCATGCGGCACATTTCCATGCGGTTGCCCGACGAAGGGTCGCGACAATTCCTCACGTTGCTCGATGGCACGAAAACGCGGGCCGAGCTCACGGCGGCGATGGCGATGTACCTGAACGCCGATGTGGAGGCGACGCGACAGTGGATCCCGGGCGCGCTCGACGAGCTGGCCCGGCATGCCGTGATGGCGGGTTAGTTCAGCCGCAGGTTCTGCTGCACAACGCTGAGCATTTCCTGCGAGGCCGCGAATTCGACGGCCACGCCATCGGCAAAGTGGCGCACAACGCGTGCGCGCATACGCCCAAGCGTCACCGGCGTCCCCATCGCAGGGCGCACCGCCAGCTCGATCGCCGCGCCCGAGAGCGAGATGTCGATGATCTTGCAATTGTAGCGGCGCCCGTCGTCGAGCACGACCGTCGAGTGCCGGTTGTCCGGAACCACCCGTTCGTGCCGGCGATCCTCGGGGAGGTTGAGGATGTCCTTGTTGGCCAGCCAGGTGAGCTGGG
>JAEZBF010000249.1 GCA_023427545.1 Pseudomonadota bacterium | reverse complement strand
ACCGGCTACGACGCCAACCGCGCCTTCGACGAGTCCATCATCGGCGCGGGCAACGTGGCCGCCGCCAAGACCCTGGCCCAGGATTCCGGCTCGTGACGGAGGCTGGTTGACCCTCCCGAACGAAGATCGGAAAGGCAGCCCTCCGTGTGCCGCGGGGGGCTGCTGTTCGTTTGGACTATTCCTACCCAACAGCATTTGATCGGAGTGGACACAGATACGACTTGTCTGCTTTAAATAACGGTGCAAAGATTGCGCGTCTCTTCGGCAGACAAGACTTGGGGGCGCGGCATTGTCATGTCGTTGCGCAGAGAAGTCTCATGTTCAGATCGGATTGGCAGGCGCCAGTTCTTGGCGTCCGGTGCGGCAGCAGTTGCCGTTAGTGTAGCTGGCAGCGCACGCGCGGCAGACAGCCCTAAGCGCGTCGGCGTTCTTGTCGGGATCCCCCAGACCAAACCCAGTGAAGACAAGGTCTTTAGGGACGACATCAACAGGGGTTTCGCTGCACAGGGCTGGACTGAGGGCCGCGTCGAGCTCGACTACCACTACGGCAACAATGATCCCGCCCTGAACGACAAACTGGCACGTGATCTAGTCGCCTCCCGGCCGGACGTGCTCCTGGGCTTCAACACCATCGGCACCGCGGCCTTGGTCAAGGCGACGCGTGACCTGCCGATCGTCTTTGCTCACGTTTCCGACCCGGTCGGGATAAAATTCGTCAAGAGCTTCGCCGACCCAGGCGGCAACGTGACCGGGTTCAGCAACTTCGAAGCCAGTATGGGCGGCAAGTGGCTGGAGCTCCTGAAGCTGATCGCTCCGAAGCTGACGCGCGTCCGCATGATCGCGAACCCGGCGATGCTGTCGGGCCTGTTCTACGTTCCGGCCTTCCGTGACGCCGCCGGTCGGCTCGGCCTAGAGTTCGACGTCGTCGAAGTCCACGACCTGAGCGAAGTCGAAGCCACGGTAGCCGAGGCTGCGTCCGCACCCGGCACCGGCCTCGTCTTCAGCTCGGACGGCTACGTCTATTCGATGTACGACCCGATCATCGCCGCGGTGAACGCCCACCGCGTTCCGGCGATGTATCCGTTCCGGCAGTATCCGCTGACCGGCGGCCTGGTTGCCTACAGCGTCAACGAGGATGCGCTCTACGAAGGGGCAGCCGAGTACGCCGGCCGCATCCTGAACGGTGCGCGGTTGGCTGACCTCCCGGTCCAGGGGCCGAGCAAGTTCGACCTCATCGTCAACCTTGGGACGGCCGCTGCCCAGGGGCTCACGGTGCCGCCGGAGCTGCTCATTGCCGCGACGCAGGTGATCGAGTGAGACGCCGCGCGTTCGTCGCGGGGTCGTTTGCGACGGCGAGCCTGCCGGCGTTGGGGGCGCCGGCGCCGGGAAGCGGCAGGCGGCTGCTGGGCTACCTGAGTTCGCATGACGGCCCCGACCCAAACGACATCCCCTTCTTCGAGGCTCGCCTGCTGGAGTTGGGCTGGCTGCCTGACCACGTTGTCGTCGAGTACCGATTTGCCGCCGGCTCCATCCCGCGGATGGAGGAGCGGGCTACTGAACTGGTGGGCCTTCATCCAGACGTTCTGGTCGGGGTTACGACGCCCGTGTCGATCGCGCTCAGGAACGCGACCCGTGCGAGCCGAACGCCCGTGGTGTTCTTCCCCGTCACCGACCCGGTCGGCAGCGGGCTCTTCGAGAGCCTGGCACGCCCGGGCGGCAATCTCACGGGGTTCACGTCGTTCGAGTTCTCGATCGTCGGCAAGTGGATCTCGATCCTGCTCCGCGTCTCGCCGGAGGTGAAGCGCATCGGCCTGATGTACAATCCGGCCACCACGGCGACGTTCATCGGCCCCTATCTGGACGCTGCCAGAACGGCTGCGGCGGCGGCGGGCGCGGTTCTCGAGCCATTGCCGGTGGAAGACGCGGCAGGGATCGCAGAGAAACTGAATGGCGCGGCAGACGGAACGACCGGCCTGGTCGTCATCCCCGACGCGCTGACCACCGTTACGTCCAATGCCCGCATGATCGTCGATACGGCCGCCGCGCGGCGGATTTGCGCGATGTTCCCGTTCGACTTCTTCGTGGGGTACGGCGGCCTGATGTCCTACGGCGCCAGCCTGGGTGGCTCTGCCGAGCAGGCCGCTAACTACGTCGACCGGATATTGAACGGCGCCGATGTCGCGGAACTGCCGGTCCAGGCGCCGACCTCATACGAACTCACCCTGAACCTGAAAACGGCGAAGGCTCTGGGGCTGACCATACCAATGGACATCATGGCTGAGGCGACATCGGTGCGCGAGTAGTCGACGGCCGCATCGAGGGGGAACGAGCGATGCGCAGAAGGGAGCTTCTTGCCCTGGCGGCAGCTGGGGTGGCGTGGCCGGTGCTGGCCCAGGGCCAGGAGCAGACACCGCGCCGGATGGGGTATCTCAGCTATGGCACGGGCAGCGCCGACGAGGTCGAGAACCTCAAGTACTTCGAACGCCGGCTGACCGAGCTGGGCTGGGAGATCGGCCATACGCTGACGATCGAGTACCGCTTCCCGGCCGCCGATGTCGAAAAGATGCGCATCTATGCGCAGGAGCTCGTCAGCCACCAACCGGACATCCTTGTCGCCTGCGCCACGCCAGAGACGATGGCGCTCAAGAACGCAACCGACACGGTTCCGATCGTCTTCTGGGCGAACACGGATCCGGTCGGGAGCGGCCTCGTGCAGAGCCTTGCTCATCCGGGCGGCAACATCACCGGCTTCCAGGGCTTCGAATATTCGCTTGCGGGTCAGTGGATCGACCTGCTGCGCAAGGCGGCACCGGCGATCGCGCGGATCGGGTTCCTCTACAACCCTGTGACCATCCCGTTCTACAAGCACTACGTCGACGTGGGCGCGCAGGCCGCGGCAACGCTGGGGCTCGAGTTCATCGATCAACCGGTAACCGCGGCCGCGGAGCTGGACGCCGCGATCTCTCGCCTGAGGGGCGGAGGCGGGCTGGTGATGCCGCCCGACAGCTTCAGCTCGGCACGCGTCGATATCATCGCCGAAGCAACCCTGCGCCACGGCGTTCCAGCCATCCACGCCTTCAAGTTCTTTCCCCGGACCGGCGGCTTGATGTCGTATGGCTACAACGAACCGACGCTGATCCAGCAGACCGCGGAATACGCCGATCGCATCCTGCGCGGCGCCAGGCCGGCCGACCTGCCGGTGCAGGCGCCACGGGCCTACGACCTCGTCCTCAATCTTACGACCGCCAAGGCCATGGGCGTGACGTTCCCGCCAGATCTTCTGGCCTCGGCAGCGGAGGTGGTGGAATAGACGCGTCCCCTCCCTGACCCGGCCGTGTTTGCGGTGTGACGCGCGTCACTGAGGGCGGGCGCGGGTTTCGGCATCCTCTCCCCATCGATCGCTGGTGATCGACAACAAAGGAGAGAGAAATGCACACCTTCCGCAACATCACGATGGTTTCCGCGGTTCTCGCCGGCGCCCTTTGCGCAACGATGGCCCCAGCTGCCGAACTCGACGTCGACTGCGCGGTGCCGATGACCAACCCGATTTCGGCGCTGGTCTGGAGCAACGACAGCGAGACCTGGGTCGCCCGCGTGGTGGACATCGGCCGGGTCGAGATCGTGCAGACCGCGTTCAAGGCCCCCGCCCCTGCCGCTGTCGCTGCGGCGGTCCGGATCGATCCCGCCTTCGACGCAAACCGCATGCTCGACGAGTCGATCATCGGCGCCGGGAGCATGGGTCCGGCCAAGACGATCTCGTTCGACCCCGGCTCGTGAGCTGCGATGCACATGACTGATGAGAGAGGCAGCCTCCTTTGCGGCGAGGCTGCCTTTTTCCAAAAGGACAGTAGTATTCACTTGTTCAGCGAAAAGTTCAGTGACTACCATGTCGGTGACACAGTCTATGCGAGACGACGTCAAGACCTGGGGGCGCGGCATCGTCATGTCGTCGCAAGGTTGCTTTGAAACGTCCGGCCAAATCAGCCGGCGCCGGTTCTTCGCGGCATGCTCGGCCGGCATGGCGGCGTTTTGGGCAGGCCATCCGCTCGCAGCCGACCGCAAGCGTAGGGTCGGCATCCTGATCGGAACGCCCGACGAGGGCGGTGACCAGATCGAACGCGACGTGCGTCTCTCGCTCGCGGATGAAGGCTGGCCGGACGACGCCACCGAAGTCCGGGTGCTGTTCGGCGACAACGACCTGGCGCAGATCGCTCGTTACGCCGCCGAGCTCGTTGCGTGGACGCCGGACGTTCTTGTCTGCGTCAACACACCGGCCACAGCCGCCACGCAGAACGCCACCGCGGAGCTGCCCATCGTCTTTGCCCACGTCTCCGACCCCGTCGGCATGAAGTTCGTTCAGAGCTACGCAGCCCCGGGCGGCAATATCACCGGCTTCTCGAACTTCGAGGCGTCGCTGGGCGGCAAGTGGCTCGAACTGCTCAAGCAGATCGCCCCCGGGATCACCCACGTCCAGATGATCGCCAACCCGATCATGCTCTCGGGACTGTTCTACGTCACGGCCTGCCGCAGCGCGGCGGAGCGACTCGGCATCGCGTTCGATGTCGTCGAGGTCGACGGCATGCCAAGGGTGCAGGCCGCCGTCGCCGATGTTGCCGCGACGCCCGGCGGCGGACTGGTGTTCAGCTCGGACGCGTGGGTCCATGCGAACTACCAGGGGATCGTTGCGGCGGTGAACGCACGGGGCGTTCCGGCGATGTATCCATTCGTGCAGGACCCGATCGCCGGCGGTCTTGTCGCCTACACCGTCAACGAGGACGCGCTCTACCTCGGCGCCGGACACTACGCCGGCCGCATCCTGAACGGCGCCCAGCCACGCGACCTGCCGGTGCAGGGGCCCAACAAGTTCGACCTGATCATCAACCTCAGCACCGCCGCCGCGCAGGGCATCACCGTGCCGCCGGGTTTGCTGGCGGCAGCCACGCAGGTGATTGAATGAGTAGCGTGGTGAGGAGAACCATCCTGAGCCGCAGGCGTATCCTCGCCGGGCTCACGGGCGTCGCCGCACTTGTCCCAATTGACGCAAAAGCTCAGCAGTCCGGCACCGGTGCCAAGCTGCTTGTATTTCCGATCACCACGTCAGAATCCGATCCCGCGTATGCGGAGATCAGGCGGGTCGTGCGCGCCAAGCTTCAAGCGAACGGCTGGTCGGAGCCCGACACCCTCCGCATCGAGTTTCGCTATGCCGATGGCAACGCCGAACGCATTCCCGTCCTCGCCGCGCAACTGCTGGCGCTCAACCCCGATGTGGTGCTGGTGGGCAATACTCCAATGGCACGGGCCTTCCGCAAACTGACCTCAACGACGCCGATCGTGTTCGCCGGGGTTTCCGATCCGGTAGGAACGTCACTGGCCGAGAGCCTGCCCCACCCGGGCGGCAACGCCACTGGCATGGCCAGCTTCGAATTTCCCATGGTGGGCAAGTGGATGGAGCTGCTCCGCCGCGTTGCTCCGAACACGCGTAGCGTGGGAATCCTCTACAATCCGACCACCGCGCCATTCATCGCGGCGTACCTCGAGCAGGCGGCTTCGGTTGCGGCCTCACTAGGTCTCCGGATGCTCGACAT
>JAEZBF010000226.1 GCA_023427545.1 Pseudomonadota bacterium | reverse complement strand
GCAGTGCTCTCAGTCGTCGTCGCCGGCGGCTGAGGGGGCTCCGCGGTGGTGGTCGTGGTGGCCGGCGGCAGTGCCGGCGGTCCCGAGGAGGCGGGAGGCGCTGCCGGTCCACTCGGGGGCAGAACCGGCGGTACGCTCGGCTTCAGCGCGTCCGCGAACTCCGGGAAGGTGCTGGCGGCTGCCCATGCTTCCATGCCGTCCTTCCATGCGAAGTCGTTGGCCGTCGTCTGCCTGGCCTGGATCCGCACGATCATCTCCTGCAGCGTCAGCGGGCCGACGGTCTGCCCGTTTTCGACGACGTAGTAGTTGACCTGTGCCGGCGGAGCGGGTGGCAGGCTGCCCGCCAGCTCAGGAACCTCGGTTGCGGCGAGCCACTGCGGCTGGCCCGGCTGCCAGATCATCGTGTCGCGGGTCACCTCGCCGCTCGCCACCTTCCCCAGGAGTACGTCCAGGGTGAACGGGCCGCTCTGGGTGCCGTTCTGGAAGGTATAGTAGTTCGCCTGCGGCGCCTGTGGCTCGTCCTGGCGCTGTGGTTCCGGATTTTGTTGCTGCTCCGGCGCCGCGCCGCCAGCGACGAACGTCACCGTCTCGGTATTGCCGCTGGCGTCGTACAGCGTGATGGCGAAGCCGCCCTGGCTCCACTGCCCGTAGAAGGTGTAGCGGATGCCGCCCTCGTCCAGATAGCCCTGGACGTAGTTGCCGCCATCGGTCTGGCCGAACAGCGTGCCGTTCTGCTGGCCCGAGAACTGTCCCTGCAACTGCACGCCGTTTTGCTGCAGAATCAAAACGGTACCCGATGCTTCTCCCGTGCCGCTATAGGTGCCCGTCATGTGATCGGCGAAGGCTGGCGCGGCCATTGCCAGCAACAAGGCGAAGGCCATTGCAACGATGCGACTCAACTGTCCCATTGTAATCCCCTGCAAGCCATTTGGCCGCCACTATGCGCAACCGCGCGTGCGTCTGTCCACTACCGGCGACATGACAATAAAGGGCAGGCCGCTGTTTTCGCGCTCAGAACAAAGACATCTGCCGTTCCTGCTGCTGCGGCGGTGAAAACAGGTCGGTGCGCAGCACCGTCTTCTGCTTGTTCAGCCCGAGCCGGTCGCACGCCTTCTGGAACCGCTGCTGCAGCAGCACCGCATAAGCGCCTTCGCCGGTCATCCGCTTGCCCCAGGCGGCGTCGTAGTCCTTGCCGTCGCGGGTATCCCGCACCAGGCTCAGGACGTGCCGCACCCGGTCCGGGAAATGCCGCAGCAGCCACTCGCGGAAAACGTCGCGCACTTCGCCGGGCAGCCTTAGCAGCACCAGTCCAGCCCCCCTGACCCCTTGCGCCGCCGCCGCATCCAGGATCCGCTCCAACTCGATGTCATTGATCGCCGGTATCATGGGGGCGGCCATTACAGTGGTCGGGATGCCGGCTTCCGAGAGCAGCTTCAGCGTCTCCAGCCGCTTGGCCGGCGTCGAGGCGCGCGGCTCCATCTTGCGCGAGAGGATGTGGTCCATGCTGGTGATCGACATCGCCACCGAGACCAGGTTGAGCCTGGCAAGCTCGGTGAGAATGTCGAGGTCGCGTGCCACCAGAGCGGACTTGGTGCAGATGGTGACGGGGTGCCGCGTCTCGAGCATGACTTCGAGGATGCCGCGCGTCAGCCGGTGCTTGCGCTCGGCCGGCTGGTACGGGTCGGTGTTGGTCCCCATGGCGATCGGCTTGGGCTTGTAGCGCTTGTCGGCAAGCTCGCGCCGCAGCTCCTCGACGGCGTTGACCTTGACGTAGATCTCGCGCTCGAAATCGAGACCTGCCGAGTGTCCGAGGTAGGAGTGCGTCGGCCGCGCAAAGCAGTACGAGCAGCCGTGCTCGCAGCCGCGATAGGCGTTGATCGAACGATCGAACCCGATGTCGGGGCTCTCGTTGCGGGTGATGATGTTTCGCGCGCGCTCCACGTGCTCGATCGTTTCGAACATCGTCAGCGGTTCGACCTGCGACCAGCCGTCGTCCACCGGCTCGCGCATCTCGCGCTCGAACCGTCCGGCCCGATTCGACTGCGCTCCGCGCCCGCGGATCCGGGTGGGATCGACCAGTTGCTTGTTGTTGATGAGGTCGGCGTCGCGCGTCCGGTTCAGCCGCTCTAGGGCATCGAAGGAAGGGGGTGAGTATAGGGCCAAGGCCGGTCTCCTGAGCAGGGGGGAACGCGGGCAGTCGACTCGATACCTGTTCCCAACGCCTTCAGAGAGATAACAGTTGCGCAGGAACAAAACAAGAACATACGGGCGTGGATAAGTTTCGCGGGGGGAAAGAGAGCACACGCGTGGCCGATCGCCCGGCGTGCTGGCGCACCCGGGTTCTTGATGGTGGCGCTGCGGGTTGCGAGCGCCGGCGGGGCACCGTTTCCGGTGCGGGTAGACCGCGTGAGTAGGAAACGATGTCCCGCCGACGCGTATGGGGTCTGCGTGAGGCCGGAACGAGAAGTTGCGGATTGCTGCCCTCCCTGGGGGGCTCGCCGCCGGTCCGCGCCTGGGCCCGCCACGGGACGACTCCCGTGACCCCCATTTCCCCCCGCCGCCGTTCGTCGCGACGTCGCAGCGCGAGGGGATGGGAGGGGTTTAGCATAGGGTGGTGTGGGCGTGGATAAGTTGGTAGGTGCGGTGGGTGACGGGGCATGCGGTCGGGGCACGCTGTGGGTGCCGGGGCACGCCCTCGTGGTTCGACAGGCTCACCATGAGGGCTACTGGTTCGGCGTGCCTTGGGCGGGGCAAGGAGGCGCGTGCCCCGGCGTCGCAGTCGGGTCCTCCTCCCGCGCCAGCGGGGGGAGGTGGCGCGATAGCGACGGAGGGGGGCGGCCACACCGCGAGGTGTATCGGTGAGTCACGCTGCCGATTGTGGAGCGGCGAGTCATCGGGATGGATTCCCGCGTGCGCGGGAATGACGCGGTGGGTGGGGTCGGGTTGTGGTGACTGCACGAACCCTCATCCGGCCTTCGGCCACCTTCTCCCACATGGGGAGAAGGCGCTGACGGCGAGGCTGGGGGGCACGCCCTCCTGGTTCGACGGGCTCACCATCTAGGGCTACTGAGGTGCCCCCTTCAGCCTACGGCGGTCCCTCTCCCCCGCGGAGCGCGAGAGCAGTCCTGACTGAGGGGCTGTGGCAAACCGGGCCGCCCTGTGGCGGGCAGCCCGGAAGATAAGTTATGGAGCCGGCTGGTAGATGTCGACGGCGAGGATGACGAGCGGCTCGGCGCCGGTGTTGCGCCAGTAGTGCTCGACCGTGTGGTCGGCGATCATCTGGCTGCCGGACTTCATGTCGACACTCTTGTCCCCGCGGACTTCGACGGCGGTGCCGCTGAGCACATACTCCACCGAGGGACGGTTTGCGTGGCTGTGCAGGCCGATGATGCCCTCGGGCGCCACGGTGATCACCCGCATGCGCAGCTTGCGCGTGCCGACGTCGTTGAACTCGTCCGCGAGCGTCACTTCACCGAGCAGCTCGGGCGTGACTCCGACGTTGTCCTTGGGCGGCGCATCCTGGGCGACGGCAAAGCTCGTCAGCAGGGAGAGGGCGAACGCCGCCCCCGCCACTGAGTTGATAGCGCGCATGAGCATTCCTCCGTTCTTGTTCTTGGAACGGTCCGGCCGAGTTGCCGGGTCCCGCAACAAGCAGACTAGGAGGGATCGCGCCGCGCCACAATCGCGAGCAGCAGCGAGCGCTTACCGTTCGAGCAGCCTCGGCATGAGCTCGACGAAATTGCAGGGCTTGTGCCGGTAGTCGAGCTGCGCCTTGAGCACGCCGTCCCAAGCGTCCCGGCAGGCCCCGGTGGAGCCCGGCAGCACGAACACGAAGGTCTTGCCCGCAACGCCGGCG
>JAEZBF010000220.1 GCA_023427545.1 Pseudomonadota bacterium | reverse complement strand
CCGTGCCCTCGCCCGACTACATGTCGGGCGCCGGCAAGACGGCCGAGACGGTGGTCAAGGGCTTCTGGCCGGCGTTCTGGACGATCGCCGTCTGGTGGGCCGTGCTGCTGGTGATCGGCGCCGCCTTCATCGCATTGCTGCCGCGCGGCCTCGCCGCCATGCAGATCGTCGCCGAGAAGCGGCCGTTCCGGAATCTGGGGCTCGGCATTCTGGCTTTCGCCTCCGTTGTCGGGCTGGTGCCGGTCTTTGCTCTGACCTTGATCGGCATCTTCCTGCTTCCCTTCGTCCTGGTGTTCGTCTTTGCGGCATGCAGCCTCGCTTATCTCGGCGGTGTCTACTTCGCCGGCGTCCAGCTAGCGAAGGCTTTCGTCCCCGTGACCAGTAACGCTCATCGGCTCGGCGTGCTCGCTGTGGCGCTGATCGCGGCCGCTCTGATCGGCATGATCCCGGTCCTCGGCTGGTTGGTCACACTTGCCTTCGTTGCCTTCGGCTTCGGGGTGATGGCGATGGTGCTGATGGTCCGCTGGAGCCGGAAGGATGCCGCCCGGCTCGAGCCCACGATGCGCGACCCGGCTCAGGCGACCGGCCTTCCGGGCGCGGTCTAGTCCCTCGAGCGGAAGAGGAGCGCGCGATGAACCTCGATTTCCTGGTGCCGATCGCCACCTATCCCGACGCCACGCCCGAAGAGGGGCTCACGCGCGCCATCGAGATGGTCGCTTCGGTCACCGGCCAGATTTCGGTTATTGTGCAGGAGGCGGACATTCCGCCGATCGACAGCCCTTTCGCCGAGACGCTGATCGACCTCCCTGCCCTCGCAGCGGGGGCCGAACAGCGGAGCCGCGAGGCCGGGAAGCGTCTCCAGCAGGTGACGAGGAGCGTCGCAGAGAGGCTCTCGCTGCCCCTTATCTCCGAGACCGCACGGTGCCACCCGGGCTTCTTCGAGGACGTCGCCATGCGAGCTTCGCGGCAGCACGATGCAGCCCTCCTTGTGATGGACCCTGGGTGTCCCGGGCATGCCAGCCTGGCGCAGGCGGTGCTGTTCGGTTCGGGCGGACCATTGCTCGTCTGCCCGCCCTCCGGAGGCGGGGGTCACCTGCGTTCAGTCGCGATCGCCTGGGATGGGAGCCGGGCCGCCGCACGTGCCCTGCGCGACGCCGTCCCGCTCTTGCGCCTCGCCAGCGAGGCCATCCTGCTGACGTCAACCGAGGACAAGCCGATCGATGACGCCAGTGTTGCTGGGGTGAAGGCGCTGCTCGACTATCACAGCATTCCGGCATCGGTCATAGATGTTCCCCTCGGAGACCGTCTGATCGGCGAAGTGCTTCAGGAAGCAGCACTGGAGCACAAGGCAGGGCTGCTCGTGACGGGCGCTTACGGTCACAACCGCCTGCTCGAGTTCCTGCTCGGTGGAGCGACCCGGTCGATTCTCCATCGGCCGATCATGCCGGTTTTCATGTCCCACTGACCGCTTGCGCCAGATCAAGCGGTTGGAGCGCGTTTCGCTCCATCATCTCTCTCAAGCAAGGCCAACTGGCAACGCTGGCCCACTACTGGAGAGTTCACATGACCCGCTATCATGCCGCCGTCTGGATCGACTATCAGCACGCCCGCATCTGCTGGATCGGCAGGGACGAAGCCGAGATCGAGACCGTGGTCGACGAGGGTCCCGTGCATCACGTGCACCGCAAGGCCGACCACGTGGGAAGGGGGTCCAAGCCCATCGCGCGGGATTTCCTGAAGAAGGTCGCTGAAGCGCTCCGGCCGGCGCGCGCGATCCTGATCACCGGTCCCTCTCGCGCCCGGACGGATCTCGCCGCTTATCTCAATGAGGAGGTCCCGGCGCTCGGCAAGCAGGTCTGGGATGTGGAGCCAATGGATCACCCCAGCGATGGTGAGCTCATTGCCGCCGCCCGCAAGTTTTTCCACTCCGAGGATCGCATGCATGTCTAGGATCGGAGCTGCCGCGACAGGTGTGCGGTCATCGGCATCCCCGAAGATCCGCAGCTCCGAGATGGGCTCGCTGCAGCGTTACGCCGGAGTGAGCTTCTGCTTCCTCGCGGCGCAGTTCATGACGATGATCATGGTTACCGCGTCGATGGCACCCGGATACGATCTGAGCGGCGGCGCGATCAGCGACCTAGGGGTCCATCCCGTTACGGCACCGCTGTTCAACACGTCCCTCGTCGTCACAGGGCTGCTCAACGCCTTGGGCGGGGTCCTTCTCTACCGCATCAACGGGCGGATTTTGCCGCTGACCCTCTATGCGCTGGCAGGCGCCGGGGTCGTGGGAGCCGGGCTCGTGACCCTGGAGGCCCCGGGCATTCACGGCCTCTTCGCGCTGGCCGCGTTCCTCTTCTTCAATCTGCAGATCATTCCCGAAGTCATTCGTCTGCGCGGTGCGATCGGCACCATCGGTGGTACCCTCGCAGCCATCGGCCTGGCGTACGTCGTGATCATGGCCGCTGGGGACGCCGGCAACCCCTCGGTCTTCGGAGCGATCGGTCACGGCGGCGCCGAGCGCATGATCGTCTATCCCCCGATGCTTTGGCTGATGATCTACGGCGGCTTCCTCCTGGGGCGGGCTGAGGCAAGAATTTGAGGGCTCCGCCGCCAGCTCGCCGCTGTGCACGTATCTCATCGAGTAGGAGGCGGACGTGGTGACGCGTAGATCGCTGCTGGCTCTGGGCGCTGCGGGTGCCGCAGCACTTACCGTGGGCGGCGGCACCACCTACTTTTATACCTCGGCCATGGCGGCAGCCGATGCGCGCATTGCAAGCGGCAGCCAGGGCATCCCGACCACTTTCGGCGCGCTCGAATACGCCGAGGCGGGGAGCGGTCCTCCGGTGTTGATGATCCATGGCACCGGCGGCGGCTTCGACCAGGGCCTGGGCTTTGCGCAGCCCTTGGTCCGGGCCGGCTATCGCATTGTCGCACCCTCCCGGTTCGGCTACCTGCGGAGCGATTTCCCCGACGATCCAAGCAGCGAAAACCAGGCGGACGCGCTGGTGGAACTGCTCGACTACCTGGAGATTGATCGGTTGCCGGTCGCGGGCGGTTCCGCGGGCGCGCTGCCCGCCCTCTCATTCGCTATTCGTCATCCCGATCGCTGCAGCGCGCTCGTGCCGATTGTGCCTGCTTCCTACGTGCCAGGTCGGCCGACGACACCGGGGCCAAGCGGGATCCAGAACGTCGCGATGAATGCGATGCTGAAATCTGATTTCGTCTTCTGGCTGGCCCTCTCAACAGTGCCGGATTTGATGATTGGCACTCTGTTGGCGACAGACCCCGCTCTCGTTAACGCCGCGGGTGCCGACGAGCAGGGGCGCGTTCGGCGCATCTTGTGGGATATCCTTCCCGTCAGTGAGCGTAGCCGTGGCTTGCTGAACGATGCGCGCCTCGCCAGCAACCCTGCTCGGATGCCGATCGAGACGATCACTGCGCCGACTCTGACCATATCGTGCGAGGATGATCGGTTCGGGACGATAGCGGCCGCCAAGCACATCGCTGCGACGGTGCCGGGCGCAAGGCTGGTCGGCTATCCCACCGGCGGTCACGTGTGGGTTGGCCACGACTCCGAGCTGTTCGCCGAGATCGACAGTTTCCTCCGCTCGCTCAGGTGAAGTTCTGCGGGGCGTTCTCAGTTCACGGACGCACGCCCGCGCGCCACTCCACTTCGAAGCGCCCGCTCGGTCTCGGTGACGACTAGCAGCGAGAGAGCGATCCCCAGGAGTACGCCCCACATGGCGGGCGAAATCGGTTGAACCTCGAGGACGTCTCTCAATCCCGGGATGAACGGCGCAGCGAGGTGAACGGTCTGCGCGACGACCACCGCGCCAACGAGGAACAGGTTGTCGCACAGCGGCACCCTGAAGATCGACCGGGTTTCCGAACGGGCGTTGAGCGCCTGCACGTTTTCGAAAAGAACCATCAGGAAGAGGAGCACGTTGCGCGCTTCTGCCTCGTTGTATCCCTGCGCCAAGCACCAGGCGAATACGGCGTAACCCACCACCCCGATGTACAGTGCGGAAACCAAAGTCTGCCGCATCATCGCGGCATCGAAAATCGGCTCCGAGGGGCGACGGGGTGGCTTCTGGAGCAGCCCGCGTTCGGGCTTTTCCAGGGCAAGCGCAACGTCCTGGCCGCCGTTGGTCACCAGGTTCAGCCATAGCAGTTGAGCGGCGCCAAGGGGAGCCGGCAGCCCCGTGATCAACGCCAGCAGGAACATCATGGCTTCGGCTGCGCCCGTGCCGACCAGGAGAAAGATCACCTTGCGGATGTTCGCGTACGCAGCGCGGCCCTCCTCGATGCCGGCAACGATCGAGGCGAAGTTGTCATCAGTGAGGATGAGGTCGGACGCTTCACGCGCGACATCGGTCCCGTCCCGGCCCATCCCCACGCCGATATCGGCCTGGAGCAGGGCAGGGGCATCGTTCACGCCATCGCCGGTCATCGCGACGTAGTGGCCCTCGGCACGCAGGGCCTGAACGATCTCGACTTTCTGCGCCGGCTCGACACGCGCAAAGACGCTTGCGGCTGCGACCCGGGCCCGCGCTGCGGCGTCACCGTCGGCGGCGGCCTTGAGGTCGGCCCCCGTTGCAACGGTGTCCTGCTCACGTGCGATCCCGACCTGTCGCGCGATGGCGAGCGCGGTCGCCGGGTGATCGCCCGTGATCATCTTCACGGCAACGCCTGCACGCCGGCAATCGGTTACCGCCTGGGCTGCTTCGGGACGAAGCGGATCGATGAAGGCAACAAGGCCGAGGAGGGTCAGATCGTGCATCTCGCCACTGAGGTCCCCACCACTCGACCCGGCGGGGAGCGAGCGGGTCGCAACGGCAAGCACGCGAAAACCTGAGGTTGCGAGGAGTCCAACTTGCTGCCGGGCGCCTTCGGCATCGATGCCGGTGCACGCCGGCAGGATCACCTCGGCCGCGCCCTTGAAGTTGACCTGACGGTTGGTCCCGCTTGCATTGAGCGTGGCGGAGAACTTTCGCTCCGCCGAGAATGGGAGCTCTCCGAGCCGTTGCAAGTCCTCGCGCAGGGAGTCCACCTGAACCCCAGCCTTGGCAGCAAGGACAAGGAAGGCCAGATCCACAGTGTCCCCGCTCCCCGTCCGATCCGGGGGTGAGAACGAAGCGTCGCTGCAGAGCGCCGCCGAACGGGCAAGTGCGGCAATCGCTTCGAGGGCGCTTTGCTCGTGCGGCTCGAAGGATCCGCGCGGGTCAAGGCCTTCGCCGCCGATCGCCACCAGTCCCTGGCCGGGAAGCCACA
The DNA here is from genome assembly GCA_023427545.1 of Pseudomonadota bacterium. Lineage (GTDB taxonomy): Bacteria > Pseudomonadota > Alphaproteobacteria > Rhizobiales > Devosiaceae > JAEZBF01. The sequence continues at coordinate 2,740 of JAEZBF010000220.1, read as the reverse complement.
CCTGCTTGGCCGTCAGCTGGTTGACCGTGAGCGTTCCAGTCTTGTCCGTCGCAATTACTGTGCAGGCACCGAGGCCCTCAACCGCCGGCAGATGACGAACGACGACGTTCCGTTTGGCCATCCTTCTCGTGGCAATCGCCAGAGCGACCGTGACAGCTACCGGAAGACCTTCTGGGATGATCGAGATGGCGAGCGCCACGCCGATCAGAAGAGTCTCTCGGAAATCTGCGCCGCCGAGGAGGCGGGGGCCAACAATCGCGGTGACAAGGACCAGAGAGGCGATCCCAAGCAGGCGCGAGAAGCTGTTGAGGCGACGCATGAGCGGCGGCACTGCAGGTACGAGGTTAAGCGCGCCGGCGATGCGGCCGATTTCGGTGGTTGCACCCGTAGCAACGACCACCCCAATGGCACGCCCGCGGCGAACGAGGGTGGCCGCCGCGAGGCTGTTCCAACGATCCCCGAGAGGCGCATCATCAGGCACCTCCGCCTCAGCATTCTTTCCAACCGGCAGCGACTCCCCGGTCAGCATGGACTCGTCGGTTTCAAGATCCGCGGCCTGCAGCAGGCGCAGATCGGCGGGGACCCTGTCGCCGGCCTCGAGCGACACCACGTCTCCAGGCACGAGATCGCAGCTGTCGATCCGCACGATTGCGCTGTCACGACTTACACGGGCGCTCGTCAGCACCCTCCGGCGGAGCGCTGCGGTGTTGGCTTCGGCATTGGCTTCCTGAAGCGCACCGATGCCGGTATTGATGGCTAGGACGAGGAAGATGAAGACGGCATCGGTGACATCGCCAGTTGCAACCGAAACCACGACTGCAGCGAGGAGCAGGTAGATCAACGGGCTGCGCAATTGGCCGAAGATGATCGCCGGCAGGCTGCGCCGCCTGGGTTCGGGTAACTGATTGGGGCCGAAGCGGCTCCGCCGCGCCTGAACGTCAGCGCTACTCAGCCCAAGTCGCGTCGTACCGAGCCGGCGCAGTGTCTCCTCGGTACTCAATCCGTGCCAGGCGACACGATCGCCCGCGGCCGGCCTGTTCGTGGGGGGCCTGCCGATCAGCGCGCCGAAGTCCACTTTAGCCCGCGGCGTCAGTACTTGTCGGGGTTGTCGATATAGACGCCGTTATGCCCGTCCCACAGGATGCGACCCGATTCCACGAGAAGCTCGCAGATGCCGCTCGCGATGAGAGCGCGCTTCTCCGGCGCCAGTTCCTCGAGCCCCAGAACGTTGGCGATGCTCTCGGCCGGCAGCCCGTTGGGATGCTGGACCAGCAGATTGACCACCGCATCTTGGATGTACTGCAGACCGAGCTGTGCCCGCTCGCGCTGGTCGAGATCGCTCATGCAGCGTTCCTTTCGGACTTTGATTGGCGTCCGGCAGCCTCGGCCGCGGCGACATGGGTCTTGACCGCGATGAAGCTGTCGGGACTGACCGAGATTGAGTCGATGCCGCATTCGACGAGAAACCGAGCGAACTCCGGATGATCACTCGGAGCCTGGCCGCAAATGCCCACCTTGGCGCCGGCCCGGTTGGCGTCCTCGATGATCCGCGCAATCATCCATTTGACCGCATCATCCTGCTCGTCGAACAGGCCGGCGAGCTCTGCGGAATCCCGATCGACACCCAGGGTGAGCTGGGTCAAATCGTTGGACCCGATGGAGAAACCATCGAACCGCTTGGCGAACTCCCGAGCGAGAATTACGTTCGCCGGGATCTCGCACATCACGTAGACCTGCAGCCCCCGCTCGCCCCGTATGAGGCCGCTTGCAGCCATCACCTCGAGCACCTTGTCCGCCTCGCCGACGGACCGGCAGAACGGGATCATGACGACGACGTTCGAGAAGCCGAGGGTATCGCGCAGCCGAGCGATTGCTCGGCACTCTAGAGCGAAGCCGTCTCGATATTGCGGTGAGTAGTACCGCGAGGCCCCGCGGAAGCCGATCATCGGGTTTTCTTCCCTTGGCTCGAAATCGGCGCCTCCGATCAATCCGGCGTACTCATTCGTCTTGAAATCGCTCATCCGGATGATGACCGGCCGCGGATAGGCCGATGCGGCGATACGGGCGAGACCCCGGCTGAGTTGGTCGACGAAGAACTCCGCCTTATCCGTATAGCCGGCGGTGATCGTTGCGATGTCGGCCTTGGCCGCCTCGTCCTTCAACTTGTCGAAGTGGAGCAGCGCCATCGGATGTATGCGGATGGCGTTGCTGATGACGAACTCCATCCTCGCGAGCCCAACCCCATCGGCGGGGAGGCGCCACCAGCGGAAGGCCGCGGCCGGGTTGGCGAGGTTGAGCATCACCTTGGTCTTGGTTTCGGGGACCGTTGCGACGTCCACGATAGCCGAGCTGAAGTTCGCTGTTCCGGCGTAGACGAAGCCCTTGTCACCCTCGGCACAGGAAACGGTGACGTCCTGTCCGGTGTGCAGGACATGCGTTGCGTTGCCCGTTCCGACCACGGCCGGCAAGCCCAGCTCCCGCGAAACGATTGCCGCATGCGACGTCCGCCCGCCATGATCGGTGACGATCGCGGCGGCTCGCTTCATGATCGGCACCCAGTCGGGATCGGTCGTCGAGGTGACGAGCACCGACCCGTCCACGAACTGGTCGATATCCTTCACGTTCTCGATCAGGCAAACCTGACCGGCCACGACCGCGTCGCCGATGGCAATGCCGGTCGTGAGCGCCTCGCCCTTTTGCTCGATAGTGTAGGTCCGCAACGTCCCGGCCGCGCGCCGGG
>JAEZBF010000212.1 GCA_023427545.1 Pseudomonadota bacterium | reverse complement strand
GGCCGGCTGAGCTGCCAGCTCTACCAGCGGTCTGGCGATGTGTTCCTCGGGGTACCGTTCAACATCGCGTCCTATGCCCTGCTGACGCACATGGTGGCGCTGGTGACCGGGTATCAGCCGGGAGAGTTCGTCCATGGCTTCGGGGACGTGCACCTCTACAACAACCATTTCGACCAGGCGCGCGAGCAGCTGACGCGAGCGCCGCGACCCTTGCCGAAGCTGCTGATCAATCGGGTGCCGGACTCGATCTTCGATTTCCAGTTCGAGGATTTCGCTGTCGTGGATTATGATCCGCACCCGCACATCAAAGCCGAGGTCGCCGTATGAACCTTCTCCGACTGGGTTTTGCGACTGCCGCCCTTGCCGCATTCTGCGGCAGCGCACTGGCCAACGACACGATGGCGACGCTCAGCACGGGTGGGCTGCAGTTCGTCACCAGTGCGGACATCGAGATGACGTCCGAAGACCTATCGATCTCGATGGAAGAGGTCAGGGTGGTCTACGAGTTCACCAACAAGGGCACCGAAGACCAGAACGTGCTCGTCGCTTTCCCGATGCCGGACATCAAGGGCGACGGCGACTTCATGGTCGCGATCCCCAACGAGGCCGACGACAACATCTTCGGCTTTTCGACCACGTTCGAGGGCAAGCCCGTAAGGGCTGAACTGCACCAGTACGCGTTCGCCTTCGGGATCGACCAGAGCGCGGTGCTGCGCGAGCTCGGCATCCCGCTGCTGCCCTACGGAATGGAAACCGTCGACGCGCTCAACGCGCTGCCCGAGACGGAGCAGCAGCGGCTCATGGGCCTCGGGATGGTGATCCCGATGGAGTACGACTCCGGCAACGGGCCGCAAACCGACTACACGCCGGTCTGGACGTTGCGCTCGACCTATAGCTGGGAAGCCCACTTCCCGGCGGGCAAGACCGTCGAGGTGGTGCACCGCTACAAGCCGAGCGTCGGCGGCACCGTGGCGGTGACGTTCCTTGCGCCGGCGTACGATGATTACGACGGGGCGACCGAGAACAAGAAGAAGTACTGCACCGACGCCGACTTCGTGAACACGGTCCGCAAGACCCTGCCGGACCCCAACGAGCCCTACGGCGCGCCGTTCATGGAGAGCTGGATATCCTACGTCTGGTCCACCGGGGCGAACTGGAGCGGCCCGATCGGGCATTTCCACCTGACCATAGACAAGGGCGCGCCTGAAAACCTGGTGTCGTTCTGCTGGGACGGACAGGTAAAGAAGACCTCCCCGACCACCTTCGAGATGGATGCGACCGACTGGTACCCGCCGTGGAACCGCGAGCTCGAGGTGCTGATCCTGGTGCGCCAGCAGGCGGCCGAGCGCGCCGTCGTCTAGCGTGAGCCTCACCATCCGGAGTGCCGAGGCGGCCGACGCCGGCCTCATCCTGCGCTTCATCTCCGCCCTTGCGGCCTATGAGAAGCTCAGCCACGAGGTGGTGCTCACCGAGGCGGACATCGGCCGGGACCTGTTCGGACCAGTGCCGAAGGTGTTCTGCGAGATCGCCGAGTGGGAAGGGAAGCCGGCGGGCTTTGCGCTCTGGTACTACACCTACTCGACGTTCCAGGGGCGTCACGGCATCTGGCTCGAGGACCTGTTCGTCGATCCCGATGTACGCGGGAGGGGCGTCGGCAAGGGCCTGCTGAGGGCGCTGGCGCGACGCTGCGTCGACGAGGGGCTTGGGCGGTTCGAGTGGGCGGTGCTGGACTGGAACGCGCCGGCCATCGCCTTCTACAAGGCGCAGGGTGCGATCATCATGGATGACTGGGAGCGCTGCCGAGTGACCGGCGCGGCGCTTGAGCTGCTGGGTGCGCCATGACAGTGCCGGTCGCGCTGATTGCCGCGGTCGCCGAGAACCGGGTGATCGGAGCCAATGGGAAGATCCCGTGGCGGATTCCGTCCGACTTTGCCTGGTTCAAGCGGACCACGCTGGGCAAGCCGCTGATCATGGGCCGGACGACGTTCGAAGGCCTGGGCAAGCCGCTGCCTGGGCGAACGAACATCGTGGTGTCGCGGAATCCCGCATACGCGGCCGAGGGAGCGATAGTCGTCGGGGACGTTGGGGAGGCGCTGAGGCGAGCGCGGGCGATCGCGGCGGAAACGGGTGCCGACGAAGTCATGGTCGGGGGCGGTGCCCAGATCTACGCCGATACGATCGAGGGCGCCGACAGGCTGTACATTTCGCATGTCGCGCTGTCGCCGAAGGGGGACGCGCTGTTCCCGGTCATCGATCCGGCCGTGTGGGAAGTCGTGGCTACGCCGGAGGTGCCTCTGGACGCCCGGGACACTGCGGCATTTCGCGTTAACGTCTACGCGAAGCGCAACCTCAACCAACGTTGATCGTCCGGGGGGCGTTCCCTATATAGGGCGCGAACGTCCACCGGCTGAAAGAGAACACATGCCCTGGGAAAACAATTCTGGAGGCGGCCGCAGTGGCGGTCCGTGGGGGCAGGTACCAGGTGGCGGTGGCGGCGGCGGGCCGCGTCGAAGCGGTGGAACTCCCAATCTCGAAGACATCCTGAGCCGGGGTCGCGAGCGTTTCCAGGGCGGCATGCCGGGCGGCCGCTGGGCGATCGTGGGCATCGTCGTGGTTGTGCTGGGCTTCTGGCTGCTGAACTCGGTCTACACGATCGATCCGCAGGAAGTCGGCGTCGAGCTCCAGTTCGGCAAGCCCAAGGCCGACCTGTCGCAGCCGGGGCTGCACTTCATGCTGTGGCCGGTGGAAACGGTCGAGAAGGTCAACGTTACGGAGAACCAGACCTCGATCGGCTCGGTGGGGGGCAACAGCCGCACCTCGAAGGACGAGGGCCTGATGCTTTCGGGCGACCAGAACATCGTCGACGTGCGCTTCTCGGTGCTGTGGTCGGTCAACGACCCGACGAAGTTCCTGTTCAACGTGCGCGAGCCCGAGGACATGGTGCGCAGCGCCGGCGAAAGCGCGATGCGCGAAGTCGTCGGCCGCCGGCCGGCCCAGGACATCTTCCGTGACGACCGTGCCGGAATCGCCATCGAAGTCCAGGAGATCACCCAGCGCATTCTCGACGGGTACCAGCTGGGCGTTCGCGTCAGCCAGATCGCGATCGAGAATGTGGCGCCGCCGACCGAAGTCGCCGACGCGTTCGACGAGGTGCAGCGCGCCGAGCAGGACGAGGACCGCTTCCAGGAAGAGGCCCGGCAATACGCCAACACGCTGCTCGGCAACGCTCGCGGCCAGGCGGCCCAGATGCGCGAAGACGCGGCGGCTTACAAAGACCGCGTGGTCAAGGAAGCCGAAGGCGAGGCGGCACGCTTCAGCTCGATCTATGCCGAATATGCAAAGGCGCCGGAAGTGACCCGCAAGCGGCTGTTCCTCGAGACGATGGAGCAGGTGCTGGGCGGCTCGCAGAAGGTGATCATGGAGGACAGCACGGGGGTCACGCCCTACCTGCCGCTGCCCCAGCTCAATTCCAATGCCAATACCAGCGCCAATGCGGCTGCTGCCAACAGCAACGCAGCGCCGAGGTAAGCCATGAACCGTCTCGTCATCGGCGCAATCGGCGTCGTCGTCCTGCTCTACGTTCTGTTCTCCTCGCTCTACATCGTGCACGTGCGCGAGCAGGCGATCGTCCTTCGCTTCGGCCAGATCACGCAGATCCGCACGGAGCCGGGCATCTATTTCAAGATCCCGACGTCGCTGGTGGACTCGGTGCAGATCATCGAGAACCGGTTGCTGCGCTACGATATCGCGAACATGACGCTGCAGGTTTCGGGCGGCAAGTTCTACCAGGTCGCCGCGTTCCTGACCTACCGCATCTCCGATCCGCGGCTGTTCCGCGAGCGTGCGCTGGGCGACCTGCGCGTGGTCGAGAGCCGTATCGCGACCCGCTTCGATGCGGCACTTCGCCAAGTTTATGGCCGCCGGGACTTCAACGCAGCGCTCTCGGAAGAGCGCACGGCGATGATGGTCGAGGCGCGCGACCTCATGGTCGGCGAAATGAGCCAGCTCGGCGTCGATATCGTCGACGTCCGTATCCTGCGTACCGACCTCACCCAGCAGGTGTCGGCGCAGACCTACGACCGCATGAAGGCCGAACGCCTGGCCGAAGCGGCGCTGCTGCGCGCCCGCGGGCAGGAGCAGGCACAGACGCTCAAGGCCATCGCCGACCGCCAGGCCGTCGAGATCGTCGCGGGTGCGCGGCGTGACGCGGAAATCCTCCGCGGTGAGGGCGATGCCCAGCGCAGCGCCGTGTTTGCGCAGGCCTACAACCAGGACCCGGAGTTCTTCAACTTCTACCGCTCGATGCAGGCCTACCGCACCTCGATGGGTGCGAGTGGGACGACCATGGTCCTGTCTCCGGACTCGGAGTTCTTCCAGTACTTCGGCGGCGGCAGCACGGGCACGCAGGGGCCGGGGAGTGGCAGTTCGGCCGCCGGCAGCAACACGCCGGTGCCGCTGCTCCGCCAGGCGGTGCCGTTCCAGGCGCCTCCCGTCGAGCCGGTCCCGGCGCCTGAGCCACCGCCCGCTCCGGAGCCGACGGTCGTTACCCCGGCACCGTGACCGACTTCCTCTCAGCCCTCGGGCTGGTGCTCATGCTGGAGGGGCTGGCCTACGCGGCGTTCGGCCCCTTCATGAAGAAGAACATCGCGACCCTGCTGTCGCTGCCGACATCAACACTTCGTGCTGCCGGGCTCGGTTGTGCCGCGGCGGGACTTGTCCTCCTGTGGGCTGTTCGCGGATAATCCCGCGAAGGGCGACAGGAGTAGTGACGATGCGAGTCTTCCAAGGCGCGTTGCGGCCGATCCTCATTGCGGCGGTGACCGGCTGGCTTGCGCTGGCGCCCGCTGCGATCGAAGCGCGAGAAGGGCCGGGTTCGGTCGCCGCGCTGGCGAGCCGGCTCTCTCCGGCGGTGGTCAATATCGGCACCCGCAGCATGGTGGGGCGCGGGGGGACACCCTATCCGGAGTTCCCCGAGGGCTCGCCGCTCGAGGACCTGTTCGACGATCACAACCCCAATCAGGGACGGGGGGAGGAGGCGCTGCGCGAATCGCGGAGCCTCGGTTCGGGCTTCATCATCAGCGCCGACGGGCTGGTCGCGACTAATAATCACGTCATCGAGGGCGCCGAGGAGATCCTAGTCTTCCTCTCCGACGGTACCCGGCTGCCGGCCAAGCTGGTGGGGGCAGACGAAAAGACAGACCTCGCGGTGCTCAAGGTCGATGCCGGGCACGAACTGCCGTTCGTCTCGTTCGGCGACAGCGACGCCGCCGAAGTGGGCGATTGGGTGATGGCGGTGGGCAATCCGTTCGGGCTCGGCGGCTCGGTGACGCTGGGCATCATCTCCGCCCGGAACCGCGACATCCAGTCGGGCCCCTACGACAACTTCATCCAGACCGATGCTTCCATCAATCAGGGCAATTCGGGTGGTCCGCTGTTCGACATGGACGGCAAGGTGATCGGGATCAACACCGCGATCATCGCCCGCGGCGGGGCATCGCTGGGCATCGGGTTCGCAGTGCCGGGGAACCTTGCCAAGCCGGTGATCGACCAGCTCGCCGAGTTCGGCGAAACGCGGCGGGGCTGGTTGGGCGTCGGCATCCAGGAGGTCACCGCCGACATCGCGTCGAGCCTGCAGCGGCCCAACACCAACGGAGCGATGGTGATCGATGTCACCAAGGGCGGGCCCTCGGACGGGGTCGTGCTGGAGGGCGACATCATCCTCGAATTCGACGGCAAGACCGTCGCGCGGATGCGCGACCTGCCGCGGATCGTTGCCGAGACGCCGGTCGGCAAGGCGGTGAGCGTCAAGCTGCTGCGCGGCGGCGAGGAGCGCACGTTCGAGATCAAGCTCGGACGGCTCGAGGTCGGCGAAAAGATCGTGGCAGAGGCGGCTCCACCCAAAGCGACGCCGGCGCCGGAGCCGGACATCGATGAGCCTCCGGGGCCGGCGCCGGGGGTCAAGGAGCTGCTGGGCTTCGACATCGCGCCGGTCGATGAGGCGAGCCGGAAGGAATTCGCGATCGAAGGCGAACTCGACGGGGTGGTGGTGACCTCGGTGGAGCCGGGGTCGGACGCCTCGCAGAAGGGCTTCCTGCCGGGGCTCGTGATAAACGAGGTCAACCAGAAGAAGATCGCTACGGTCGCGGATGTGACCGGGATCGTCTCCTCGGCCAAGGAGAACGGCCGGCCGGCGGTGCTGTTCAAAGTCACTGATCCGACCGGCGCGAGCCGGTTCATAGCCGTACGGATGCAGTGATCAGCGGCGGGCGGGGTTGGCGATCCGGTAGAGCACGTGCGGCCGGAGGGGATGCCCCTCGAGCACGTTGGGGTGGAGGAAGTCGGCGGCGGGGTCGCGCACCATGCCGAGCTTTTCCATCACACGCTGGCTGGGCCGTTTGACCACTGCGGTGAAGGCGACGACCTCGGGCAGATCGAGGCTGTCCCAGGCGTAGTCGAGCCAGGCGCGGGCACCTTCCGGGGCAAGACCCTGGCCCCAGAACTGCTGGAGGAACATCCAGCCGACCTCGACGTCGGGGTGGGTGGGAATGGCCTCGCGGGTGCGGTCGGGCACCAGGCCGATGCCGATCCAGCCGACGAAGTCGCCGGTGTCACGGAGTTCGGCGGCGCCGAAGTGGAAGCCGTTGGCGCGGGCTTTCTCCACCGCACCGTCGAACACGGCGCTCGCTTCCTCGGGCGCTAGCCTGGGCGGATGGAAGAAGCGGCGAACATGCGGATCGCCGTGGAGCGCGATGAGCGAGGCGCGATCGCGCTCTTCGAGCGGACGGAGGATCAGCCGCTCGGTCATCAGCTTCAACGGACGAACTCCTCGCCGCTGTAGCCCTGCAGGTAGAGCAGGGCGGTGAGGTCGCCGTGGTCTATGCGGACCGCGGCTTCCGCGGCGACGGCCGGCTTGGCGTGGAGGGCAACGCCGAGGCCGGCGGCGCGGATCATGAGAAGATCGTTGGCGCCATCGCCGACCGTCATTGCCTCGGCGGCAGTGAGATTGCGCTCGACGAGGAGCTCGTTGAACCGGCTCAGTTTGGCGTCCTGGCCGAGGATCGGCTCCGAGACGGTGCCGGTCAGCACATCGCCCTCGAACTCCAGCGTGTTTGCCAGGAACTCATCGAAACCGATGCGCCTGGCGAAGTACTCGGCAAAGAAGGTGAAGCCGCCAGACACCAACGAGGCGTATGCGCCGTACGCCTTCATGGTGTGGACGAGGGCGCGGCCGCCGGGGGCAAGGGTGATGCGCTCGCGACGCACCGCTTCGATGGCGGAGCGGCTCAGGCCCTTGAGCAAGGCGACGCGCAGACGGAGGGCGCCTTCGAACTGGATCTCGCCGCGCATCGCCTGTGCGGTGATTTCGGCAACCTGCGCCTTGATCCCGAGCGCATCGGCAAGCTCGTCGATGCATTCCTGCTCGATCATGGTCGAATCCATGTCGGCAACGAGCAGCTTCTTGCGCCGGTTGGCGAGCGGCACGCGGGCCACGTCGATCGGCAGGTCGCCGATCGCCTCGCGGGCGATCTGCTGAGCGTGGGCGTCGGTACGCGGCTGGACGATGTCGCAGGCGACGTCGCGTTCAAGCCAGTTGATCTCGCCGCCGATCTCGTGGTGGATCGCAGCGACCAGATCGGTGGTCAGCACTGGCTCGGCGGGATTGGCGATGAGGCAGAGGACGGAGATTGCGGGCTCCCGTGTGGCCGGGTGGTAAGCGCGGGGGCGGCAAAGCGCGCGGTGTTGATAGCGGGTCCGACCGCGAGCGGCAAGTCGGCGCTGGCACTACGCCGAGCCGTTGAGACGGGCGGCATCATCGTCAACGCCGACGCGCTGCAAGTCTATGACGGACTGGCGGTTCTGACGGCGCGGCCGACGGCTGATGATGTCGCGAAAGCAGAGCACCGGCTCTACGGAGTCGTGCCACCGGAGCGGCGGTTTTCGACCGGCGAGTGGGCGCGCGCGGCGCAGGAGGTGATCGGCGAGGCAGCGGGGCGCACGCTTATTTTCGCTGGAGGCACAGGGCTTTATTTAGAGGCGCTGACAAACGGATTCGCCGATGTGCCGGAGGTGCCTTCTGCAGTCGTCGAGGAGGTTGAGGCGGAGGTCGCCGGCCTCGATCGGGAAGGCAGAGGGCGGCTGATCGCCGCGCGCGACCCCGAGATCGCAGGGCGTCTGAAGTCGCCAGACCCGCAGCGGGTGATCCGGGCGTTGGCGGTGCTGAAGGCGACCGGCCGCTCGCTGGCTCGCTTCCAGGACGAAGCGCAGGCGGGACTGCTCGAGGGCTACGACATCGAGCGGGTCGTGGTCGATCCGGGACGCGACGAGCTGCGGCGGCGGATCGCGCTGCGCTTCGAGGCGATGCTGGACCAGGGCGCGGTCGAGCAGGTGCGCGACCTGCTGGCTCGAGGGCTGGATCTAAGCCTGCCCGCAATGAAGGCGATTGGGGTGCGCGAGATCGGCGACTGGCTGGCCGGCAGGATCAGCCGCGAGGAGGCGATCGAGAGGGCGGTGACCGCTACGCGGCAATACGCCAGGCGCCAGCGCACCTGGTTGCGCAACCGGATGGCCGACTGGCCGCGGGTCGGCGCGGCGGCCTAGCGCGCCAGCGCGTAGGGCTGAACTTCGCAAGCGGTCGGATCGGTGCTGGCGTAGATCACGTCGGGGACGCCGCTGCCGGACTTGGCTTCCCTGAACAGCGGTACGCTGTCCTTGAAAGCGTAGAACTCGATCTCATCGGGCGTGACCACCCGCGGCAGGCCGTATTTGCCGTAGCGGTGATCCATCACGTTGAGCTGTTCGCCGCTTACGTACCAATCGTAGTTGGGTGCGCTCTGCTCCTCGATGGTGGTGGCATCGTCGGGCAGGGCGGCGCGGATGACAAAGGCCTCGTAGTCGAGCACGCAACCTGCAGCTTCGGCCGGCGCGATGGCGACGGCAACAGCAAGCAAAGCAACAAAGATTCGGATCACGGCAGAACTCCCCTATGCGTATTGAGAGGGGAGCCGCCGCACCCGTCAAGCAGGTTTGGCGTCGAGCAGTCCGAGCCGTTCGCGCATGGCGAAGCGGATGACGAGGATGGCGGCGACAACGGCAAGCCCACTCGCCAGACCCGTCCAGATGCCAAGGCCGCGCCAGCCCAGTCCGAACCCGAGCGCCAGCCCGACGGGCATGCCGACGAGCCAGTAGCCGAAGAGCGCGATGAAGAGCGGCCAGGTGGTGTCGGAGAGCCCGCGCAGGGCCGCTCCGGCGGTGACCTGCGCGCCGTCGAAGACCTGGAAGAGGCCGGCGACGAGGAGGTAGCTGGCCGCCAACCCGACGGCGGCGCGGTTCTCCTCGCGCGTGGGATCGAGGAAGAGCACGACCAGCGGGTCGGGGATGAGGATGAAGATGAGGCAGGTCATCGACATGAACGCGACCGTCAGTGCCAGCGACAGCCACCCGGCCATGCGGACGCCCTCGCGCGAGCCGCTGCCGAAGGCGTAGCCGACGCGCACGGTGGTCGCCTGGCTGAGGCCGAGGGGCACCATGAAGGTGATCGAGGTGAGCTGCAGCGCCACGGCGTGGCCGGCAACCTCGTCCGTGCCGAGCCAACCCATCGCGAATGCGGCGCTGACGAAGAGCCCCACTTCGGCAAACAGCATCAGTCCGATCGGCGTGCCGATGCGAAAGATTTCACCCAGGCGCTGCCAGTCCGGTTGGAGGAACCGCGCGAAGACGTGGTAGCGGCGGAAACGGCGGTTCGTCACCACGTAGAGGACGCTCAGCAGCAGCATGAAGCAGTTCACCGAGGTCGTGGTGATACCGGAGCCGCGCAGCTCGAGCCGCGGAAAGCCAAGGTTGCCGGCGACCAGCAGGTAGTTGCCGAGTGCGTTCGCGAAGACACCGGCGATGGTGATCAGCAGGATGACGCGGGTTGCCTCGAGTGCGGCGAGGAAAGAGCGCAGGACGATGAACATCAGCGCCGGAATGATGGTCCAGGTCGAATAGTGCAGGAACTGCTCGGCCATCACGCTGAGCTCCTCGGTCTGTCCGAGGAGCCGGAAGAAGAAGCGCGAGTTGAGACCCAGCGGCACGACCAGGGCCGAGATCAGCAGCGAGGCCCAGAGGCCTGCGCGGACGATGCGGCGGATGGCCTTGATGTCTCGCGCGCCTAGCGCCTGGGCAACGAGTGGCGCCACGACACCGACGAGACCCATGCCGAATAGCTGGAAGGCGATGAAGAACGATGCGCCCAATGTGCCGGCCGCCAGGTACTTGGCGCCGAGCTGCCCCATGAAGATGACATCGGTGGTGAAGATTGCATTCTGCGCGTGCTGGGCGAGGATCAGCGGCCAGGCCAAAGCAAAAAGCGCGACGAACTCGCCGCGCCAGCTGATCGCCGGCGCGGCGGGTGCGATCGGGTCGGAATCGGCCGTCGACTGGAGCGTGCTCATCTAGGCTGCTGCGGCAAAAGGTCGTGAGCTCTAGCCCATCGGCAGGGCGGCGGGAAGGGGCGGAACCAGCGCTCAGCGGTCAGAGTTGGGACTAGGACTGCCTAACGAGGAGACCGACATGGACGCGAACTTCGAGATCAGCTTCCACCACTTCGAACCCACCGATCGAATCCGTGCAAGGATCGACGAACTGATCGAGGAACTGGACAAGTTCGAGGATGCGATCGTCTCCGGCCGGGTGGTCGTCGACGGCAAGAACAAGCACGGGCAGAAGACGGTGGTGCAGGTCGCGGTCGAGATCAGCTATCCGGGTGGCGTCGCAGTGGGCAAGCGCAGCGGCGAGTTTCCCAACCCCGCCGGGCAGCAGACATTCGATACGGCTCTGACCGAGGCCTTCCATACGGCGGCGAGCCAGATCAAGAACCATTTCGAGCGGGCACACGTCCAGGTCGAGAGCAAGCAGCTCAAGCACCAGCCGGTGCCCGGCCGGATCGAGCGGTTGAACCCCGCGGTCCGCAACGGCTTCATCCAGATCCCGAACGCGGAGTCGCTGTTCTTTTCCGAAGCCGTGCTCCAGGGCAACTTCGATGCCCTGCGCGAGGGTGACGAGGTGCTGGCGACGGCCGCCGATGAGGAGGGTCCCTACGGGCCGCAGGCGAGCACCGTCAAGCCGATCGGGCCGCTGGCCTGAGCTTTGTTGGAACCACATCGTGGACCCGACATTTTCGCTGCACGGATGACGCAATGGCCGTGTGGCCGACGATCCGCCAGCTTGCAAAGGGATGAAACCAAATGACCGTTCACACCCGCCGCGCGGCGCTCGCCGCGCTCGCCCCCGCCGCCGCGGCGACCCCGCTTCTGCTTGCCACCCGCACGGCACTGGCGCAGACCGCGCCGGCACGGCCAGCAGATGCCAACACCTACAGCGACTACGTGACCCAGACGCTGACGATCGGAACCGTTGCGCTGCAGACTTCGCAGCTCGCGGCCGAGAAGGCGACTGACCCGATGGTCAAGGAGTTCGCGCAGCTCGAAGTCGGCGAGCAGACGGCGGTTGCAACCGTGCTGTCTTCCACCGGAGCGACGCCGCCGGAGCTGCCGGCCGACCAGCAGGCCAAAGTGCAACAAATGCAGGACATGGCTGCCGGTCCCGAATTCGACGCCGCCTACGTGCAGGCGCAGATCGAGGGGCACCAGCAGCTCCTGCAGGTGCAGCAGACGATCTCGGGTGGCATGGAAGCCACCGTCGAGGTGATCACCGCCAAGCTGGCGGAGCAGGGGATCACGTCCCACCTGGCGATGCTGAACCACATCCAGCAGGAGATGGGCGGCGCGGGCGCGGCCACCTCGACGCAGACCAGCTCCACCCCGCCGGCTGATGCTTCGGCAACGACCAGCACGAGCTCGGATGCTTCGGCCGCGACAACGACCACGACGACCGAGGCTCCGGCGACCTCGACCACGACGACAGCAGCCGGTGACGCGAGCGCGACCACGTCCACGGCTCCGGCTGGCGGTGGCGCAAGCGCGACGACATCCACGGCTCCGGCCGACGCCGGCGCGACGGCGACGACGAGCGCCGCTCCGGCCGGTGGCGGGGCCGCGGCGACGAGCACCGCGCAGTAAGCGACGGAACGAGACTGATCGCGAACGGCGGGCTCGGGCCCGCCGTTTGTCTTTTATCCCCCGCGGCTGACGCTTTGCTGCTAAAGTACGGCCGCCGGGAGTTCTCCGGCGGAATTCGCATACGGAAGGACTTCCTGTGGACGAGATCAAGAGCATCGCGGTTCCGGTCGGGCGTAAGCGCGGCGGCGCGGTCAAACCGCGGCCAGCCGGCCATCCGGTGCCGCCGCAGGACAGCGTCGTCGGCGGCACAGTCGGCGCGGGCCGTCGCACCCCGACCTCTACGATCCAGCAGGCGCAGCACAAGTTCCGCGTCGGCGAACGGCTGTTGATGCGCGGCGGCGGGCGGACCTGGGCTCGCGCGGAGACCTTCTGCAACGTGCTGGCGCTGCTGCCCAATGAGGGCGGTCCGCTGCGCTACCGGGTTCGTGGGGAAGCCGAGAACTTCGAGCGCGTCATCGAAGAGATCGATCTCGACACGCCAGGCTGAGCCTCTTTCCTCTCGTCGGCGACGTTGCCGCTTGCACCCTGCGACCGCTGGGCTAAAACCTCCGCGACCATGGGGGAACTCGCATGAAATATCGCTATCTCGGACGTTCCGGCCTGCTCGTGTCGCGGCTCTGCCTCGGCACGATGACGTTCGGCAACCAGCAGTGGGGCTGCGACCAGGAAGCCGCGAGCGCGATCGTCGACCGCTTCATCGAGGGCGGCGGCAACTTCATCGACACGGCCGATATGTACAGCGGCGGCGAGTCCGAGCGGATGTTGGGCGTCGCGCTCAAGGAGCACGACCGCGATACGCTGGTGATCGCCACCAAGTGCTGGTTTCCGACCGGGCCGGCGGTCACGGCGCGCGGTCTTTCGCGCAAGCACATCGTCGAAGCGTGCGAGAAGAGCCTCAAGCGGCTGGGCACCGACTACATCGACCTCTACCAGTTCCACGGACCGGACCCGCAGACGCCGATGGAGGAGAGCCTCCGCGCGGCCGACGACCTGATCAGCGCCGGCAAGGTGCGCTATCTCGGGTGCTCGAACTTCTACGGTTTCCAGATTGCGCGCACCAACGGGCTGGCGGCGCTGAAGGGGTACGAGAAGCTGGTTTCGGCGCAGCACCTCTACAATCTGTTGCGGCGCGACATCGAGCGGGAGGTGCTGCCGGCCTGCGATGCCGAGGGACTGGGCATGATCTGCTGGAGCCCGCTCGCCGCCGGCATGCTGTCGGGCAAGTACCGCGGGCAGGACAAGCCGGACCTCAAGTCGCGCATCGGGCACCAGGCGGCGATCACGCTGCCGCGGTACTGGTTCGACGATGCGCTCAAGATGATCGATGCCGTGGTCGACACGGCCGCGCAGGTGGGCAAGACGCCGAGCCAGGTGGCGCTGAGCTGGCTGCTGGGCGACCGGCGGGTGACGGCGGCGATCATCGGCGCGCGCACCGCCGAGCAGGTGGGCGAGAACCTCGTCGCGGGCGACTATGACCTGCCGGTCGAGACGCGGCAGGCGCTGACGGACGCTATGCCGCTCAAGCTCGGCTACCCGTACGAATGGACGGCGACGAACTTCCCCGGCACGTTCGGCAAGGCGGAGACGGCGCCGAACCATGCGGAGCGGCTGCCGTAGGGCTGGGGCCGCGGCTGACCGCGACAAGCTGCTAGTGCGCGTCGAGACCGCGCTCTCCAGCGAAAATGCCAGAGGCGTTCCAGGTACCGTCTCTGAGCAGGAAGTCGCCGGCGACGCCGGCGGCTGGTGTGGCACCATCGTTGACGAAGGCCCCGCGGACGGTGCCGCCACCTGCACCACCTGTGACAAGTCCGCCAAAGAAGGCGGTTGCCGGCGCGGCGCTGTCATTGATGGTGCCGTAGAAACTATGGTCCACGTCAAAATCCATGATCTCGATATTGCCGCTGCGGGTACCGAACGACCAGTTCATGTTCATATTGCCCGAAGCCGTGTAAGCGGGGCCTGAGGCGGCGGACACTGTGCCAACCGCAAACCCGGAGTAGGTTGCGATCGTCCCGGTGTCCTGCGCCTGGAGGTCGGCGATGGCCTGCGAACTGGTGATGTCGGCAACCACCCAATGGCCCGATCCGGCGGTGGCGATGGTGCTGCCGTTGGCCTCGGCGAACATGACGTTGGCATCCCACGCGCCCCAGTTCAGGAAGGCGCATTCGCAGCGATTCACTCCCGGTGCCAGCGCGATCTCGCTGCTGGGGCGGAGATGACCGGTCCCGCCCGACTGGTAGGTGCCGTACGCGTCTGTGGCGATCACCTGGGTGCCGCTGGTGCCGATGCTGATGCGCAGCCGGCAGTTGAAGCAAGTAGAATAGGGGTCTGACGGGCTGGTAATGTCGATCACGCCGGCTACGGGCTTGCCGTTCTGATCGAGGCTGATCTCCGTCAGGGCCGCAGTTGGCAGAGAGCTGCCGGTGGTAACGAGCGGCACCCAGCGCTCGCCGTTAGGCGCCCCCGATGGGTCGTAGTTGTTGATGCGGACGATGCCGCCGCTTGCACCAAGGAACGTCTTGGTCGGCGGGTTGTCGACGATGAACTGGCGCAGCTCGTCGTAGGTCGTGACGGCGGCAAGCAGCTCTGCGACTTCGCTCTGCGTCAGCGGCTGAGGTTCGTTGCCCGGGGCGGGCGGAGTGGTGCCCTGCGAGTTGCTCTCGGGGACATCGCTTTCCGCGACGGTCTGGTCGGTGGGCTGCTGGCTGGCGCCGCCGCTGGTGCCGGGGCGGCCGCTCAGGGCCGCCTGGATTTGGCTTGACCAACCCGGCGGGGTCTTCTGAACCGTCAGGCCGCCGCCCGGGGTGACGACGATCGAATAGCCGCTGCGGTAGAGCCGCTCGAGCAGCGTGCCGGCGCGCGTCAGGGTGACGTCCTTGCCGAAGATCATGTCGACGTGCGGCGGAATGCCGGACGGCGGATTGAGGTTGATGTCGGCTATGCCGCCGCGGATGCCGATGGTGCCGATCGGGGTGTCGATGGTGGCGCCGTCCGAGTTCTTCGAGGCGAGGCCGCCGATGAAGCGAAGCACGCCCTTGCTCATGCTGGCGGCAAGCTGGGCCGTGCCGGCGTTGCGGTCGTAGAGGTAGGACTCGATCACCAGCTCCGAGTTCGGGCCCACGGTCAGGGTGGTGCCGTCGGTGAAGAGCAGTTGCACGAGGCCGACATTGTTGGTCGCGATCCGCTCCTCGTGAACGATGTTCTCGCCCATGACGATGGTGCGCATCGTTCCGCCGGGCGGCGTGCCGTGGGCCGTCTGGTTGACGGCGGCGGTGACGCCGACGGACTGCGCTTCGGCGGCGCCGATGGCTACGGTCAGGGAGAGCAGGGCGGAGAGGGCGAGGCGGCAGAGCGGGTTCATCTCAGAAGCTCCTCCCGATGCCGATCGAAGCCCACAGATTGTCGTAAGAGCTGAGGCCGTAGTTGGAGAGCGCACGCGTGTAGCCGGCGCTGGCTTCGATGGCGAATGCATTCGGTAGCGGGATGGTCAGCTTGCCCTCGAGTGAGACCGTGGTCGTCGTTTCGGGATCGACGGGTGAGAACACAGGGTCCGGCGCGGCGGCGATGAGATGCTGCGCCGATGCCGAGATGCCGATGCGCCACGGCGCCTCGAGGGCCTCAATCGGCGAGGCGAAGGCATACGTGGCACCGGCACGGGCACCGGCCTGCCATGCGCTGAGGTAGTTGCGCTGCGCCCAGCGCCGATCGAGCCCGGCGCTCATGAAGAGGCCAAGCTCGGGAGTGACCTGGTAGCGGTAGCTGATCTCGCCCGAGACCTGCGGTCCGCTGCGGAGCGAGGCGGTGGGCCGCTGCGGGCTATCGAGGTATTGCGAGTAGCGGGCTTCACCGCGCAGCCGCAGCTCCGAACGGGCATCGAGCGCGATGGTCAGGTTCGAACCGGCGCCGCCCGAGAGCAGGTACGGCGCGCCGCCAACAATTGCGCCACCCACGACGCCGTAGACGCCGATATTGGCATTGTCGATGCGGATGCGGCCGAGATCGAACTCGGGGCCGGCGCGCAGCTCGATCACCCCGGTGTTGAGCTGACCTTGAGTGCGGTAGAGCGAACCATAGCCGGCAAGGCTGAGATTGAAGCGGTCGCCCTGGCTGGGCACGTCGGTCGAGAAGTTGAGCCCGCCGGAGATGAAGGCATTGGCGTCGGGCTGGCCCACTGCACCCGGACTGAGCGTAAAGCCGATGCCGTTGAGGGTGATGGCGGCCGATGCAGGACCGGCATTGGCATTGCTCTGCACCCGCAGCCCCGTCATGGCGAAGCCGCTGAACTGGGTGCCGGTGGCGCGCCGCTCGACTGCAGCCAGGTAGGCGGCGACCTGGCCCTGCACCTCGGGCGGGACCTCGGGCGCGGCCTCGACGCTGCGGAAGTAGGTGGCGGCCGTTTGATAAGCGCCGAGGCGGTAGTAGAGAACGCCGAGTTCGAACTGCAGCCGCGGCAGGCCGGGCGCAAAGATGAGCATCCGCTCCAGCGTCGAGATGGCTCCCTCCAAGTCACCGAGCTCGGCTGAAACGGCGGCATACTCGAAGGCCGCGTCCAGGTCGTCGGGTTGCCGAAGCATGCGGTTGAACAGTGCAGTGCGGCGGGCCTCGAGGGTCGATGATCCCTCTGCGACAGCGGCTGATGGCTGGAACGTGCGCGCCGGAGTTTGGGCGTCAGCATTCGCTCCGGCCGCCAAAGAGGCGCCGGCAACAATCATCGCAACAAGAGCAGTCGGCAGACGCCGAACGGCCATCTCCGCCCCCGCAGAGTTCTCCGATCCAACCCTATCGATCGCAAATCCGGGGGCGCAAGCGCATAGGTCTATTCTGTGGACCCTTTGGCCTTGTGTGTTGCTTTGCTGTGACTCGGGACGGTCGCTGAGTCGAAGTCAGCGGGCGCTGTCCGTTCTACTGGCTCGATTCTGGCTGCCGCATGCAGGCGCGCCCGTCCGAAATGGCAGGGTTGACAGCGCGTTCGGACGAGGCATATCAATCCCCACGCGAATTTCGGAGCACGATCCGTGCAGAAGCTCATCGTAGTAGGAAGGCGCATCGGGCACGTGGGGTAAGAACCCTGCGAGGTTTGGTGCGCGAAAACAGGTCCCACACGGGGCCTTTTTTATTGCCTGAATTCCTGGTTGGACTGCCCGTTGGGGCGCGAGGAGAAGAAGATGGCCGAACAAATGACGGGCGCCGAGATGGTGATCAGGGCGCTGATCGACAACGGAGTCGAGCACGTGTTCGGCTATCCGGGCGGCGCGGCGCTGCCGATCTACGACGCGATGTTCCAGCAGGAGACGGTGCAGCACATCCTGGTGCGGCACGAGCAGGGCGCTACCCACATGGCCGAAGGCTATGCGCGCACCACCGGGAAGGCGGGCGTCGTGCTCGTGACCTCGGGGCCGGGAGCGACCAACGCGGTCACGGGCCTGACCGATGCTTTGATGGACTCGGTGCCGCTGGTCTGCATCACCGCTCAGGTGTCGACGGCACTGATCGGCTCGGACGCCTTCCAGGAATGCGACACGGTCGGCATCACCCGCAGCTGCACCAAGCACAACTACCTCGTGAAGAACGTGGCGGACCTGCCGCGCGTGCTGCACGAGGCGTTCCGCATCGCCACCACGGGGCGGCCCGGTCCGGTGCTGATCGACATCCCCAAGGACGTCCAGTTCGCGCTCGGCACTTACCTCAGGCCGGAGGAAGTCACCTCGACCCGGCACCAGAGCTATCATCCGCGTCGGGAGGGCGATCGCGCGGCCATCGAGCTGGCGGTCGACATGATGCTCAAGGCCGAGCGGCCGATCCTCTATACCGGTGGCGGCGTTATCAACTCCGGCCCGGAGGCGTCCGAGGAATTGCGCGAGCTGGCGGGTCTGACCGGGTTCCCGGTCACCTCGACGCTGATGGGGCTGGGCGCCTTCCCCGCATCGAACCCGCAGTGGCTCGGCATGGTCGGCATGCATGGCTCCTACGAGAGCAACATGGCGATGCATGACTGCGACCTGATGATCAACATCGGGGCCCGCTTCGACGACCGGATCACCGGCCGCGTCGATGCGTTTTCGCCAAACTCGAAGAAGATCCACGTCGACATCGATCCGTCCTCGATCAACAAGAACGTGCGGGTGAACGTGCCGATCGTCGGCGACGTCGGTGCGGTGCTGCGTGAGATGGTGCGGGTGTGGCGCAGCCGGACCAACGAGTCGCGCACCGAGGCACTGGCGCCGTGGTGGAAGCAGATCGAGGGCTGGCGCGCCAAGCGCTCGTTCGACTTCAAGAACTCCGACACGGTGATCAAGCCGCAGCAGGCCATCCGCCGGCTGCACGAGGCCACTAAGGGGCGCGACGTCTACATCACCACGGAAGTGGGCCAGCACCAGATGTGGGCGGCCCAGCACTTCCCGTTCGAGATGCCCAACCGCTGGATGACCTCGGGCGGGCTCGGGACCATGGGCTACGGCCTGCCGGCGGCGATCGGGGTGCAGATCGCCCACCCGGATGCGCTCGTCATCGACATTGCCGGTGAGGCGAGCGTGCAGAAGACGATGCAGGAGATGTCGACGGCCATCCAGTACGAGCTGCCGATCAAGGTGTTCATCCTCAACAACGAGCGGATGGGCATGGTGCGGCAGTGGCAGGACCTGCTGCACGGCGGACGCCATGCACACAGCTATTCCGAGAGCCTGCCCGACTTCGTCAAGCTCGCGGAGGCCTATGGCGGCAAGGGGATCCGCTGCGAGGATCCGGCCCAGCTCGACGACAAGATTGCCGAGATGATCGCCTACAAGGGCCCGGTGCTGTTCGACTGCCTGGTCGAGCGCGACGAGAATTGCCTGCCGATGATCCCGTCGGGCAAGCCGCACAACGAGATGATCCTGCCGGACTTCAAGGAAGATATCGGCGCGGTGATCGATGCCAAGGGCAGGGCGCTGGTTTAGCGCTAAGAGGCACGCCCTCATGGTTCGACAAGCTCACCATGAGGGCTACTGGTGAACTGTGTGAGGACCTCATGG
>JAEZBF010000118.1 GCA_023427545.1 Pseudomonadota bacterium | reverse complement strand
TCGCTCAGCACAGGGCGACGCTCGCTGCCGCCGAACATCTCGCGTCCAACCGGCGCCAGATCGCTCAGGTCGAGGGGCTCGTCCTCGAGCCCGGGGTGGACGTTGCGCGACGTGCCGATCCTGGTTTCGAGCATCACCCGCATCGGCCGGTCGAACGGCTGCTCGGTGAGCGGCCGGTCTTCAGCCGGGTTGAGCGGCATGCTGTCTTTCCACGACAGCGGGGCCGGATCGGCCGAAGTCTCGGCGGGCACATCCTCAGGAACGTCCGCCGGCAGATCGAAAGCCACTGGCGGCGCGGCACTTTCCTCGGCGAGCTTTGCGAGTGCCTCCTCCAGCCGGGCCAGGCGATCGTCGACGCGGCGGATGCCTTCGGTGACGTCGGACAGGTCCGTTGAAGGCGCGTCGATCGCGACAGCCTTGATCAGCCGCGACATCCGAGCCTCGAGCTCGGACATGTCTTCGGCTGTGATGCCCGCGGGCACCTCTGCGCGGGCCATCGCCTCCGAGGTCCGTGCGGCGACGAGATCGGCGAGTGCTTCGTAGTCCGGGCCCTGATCGCGCTCTTCGGCCTCGGAGTAGAGCCGGGCGAGCCCGCTGAGCTGCTCTCCGGTCTGGTCCATGCGCGCGACGAGCTGGCGGACCTGCGCTTCGATGTGACCAACGGAGGGCTCGGGCGGCCGGTCGGCAACACGCTCGTTGAGCGTTTCGAGCTGAAACTGGATCGCCGCCATGCGGGGAACCACGTCCTCGATAACGGTGCCCTTCTGGTTGAAGGTTTCGAGCTGTGCCTGCAGCGCATCCATGCGCGGCACCACATCGTTGATCGCCGTGCCCCGCTCGTTGAAGGTCTCGAGCTGGCTTTGAATAGCCGCCATCGTCGGCACGACATCATCGAGCAGTGCGCCGCGGCCGTTGAACTCCTCCAGCTGGCTCTGGATCGCCGCCATCCTCGGGACCACGTCCTCGATCGCGGCACCGCGTTCGTTGAACTCCTCGAGTTGTGTCTGCATCGCCGCAATCTGCGGCACCACCTCGGCAAGTGCCGCGCCACGCTCGTCGAGTGCCTCCAGGCGCGTCTCGATCGCAGCCATACGGGGCGCGATCGCCTCGATCACCGTGTCACGAAGCGCACCGATCTCGTCCTTGAGGCCAGTGACGTCAGCGTCGTGGCTCTCGATGTCGGTCATCCGGCTGTTGAGCACGTCGACCAGCTCGAGCAGGCTCTGGGGCGGCTGCGAAGCCTGCAGCGCTTGGGTGAAGCGCGCCATCTCCGCCGTGAGGTTCTCGAAGTCCTCCGGCGTTAGTGCATAATTGCGCTCGACCACATCGATGCGGTCGTAGACGTTGCGGACACCTTTCTCGATCGCCAGCAGCCCGGCGCGCAGCGCCTCCTGCTGTGCCGGCACGTCCTTAATCGAGCGGACGTGCATGGTCTGCAGATCGACCAGCCGCTCGACCGATGCCGACACCGCGCCAATCTGCTGGCCCAGGATCGGGATCTGCTTTTCCCGCGCGAGGCTTTCCGCCTGCCCCTCGGCCAACGCGCCCTGCCGCTCCGCAAGCACGTTGATCGTCTCGGACACCTCGCCAAGCTTGGCGCCGATCGAGGGCATGTCCTTCTCGCGGGCGACGTGCTGCACCTGCAGCTCTGCCAGCCGCTCGACCGTCGAGCTCACGTCGTCGAGACGCTTGACGAGATCGGGCATGTCCTTCTCGCGGCTGACATGCTGGATCTGGAGATCGGCCAGGCGCTCTACGGTCGTCGAGACATCGTCGATGCGCTTGTTGAGCGCACCCATGTCGACCTGCCGGCCTTCGGTGATCAGCTTGGCGAGGCTGGCGATCTGACCTTCGAGCCGCTTGACGTGCCCGGTTTCGCCCACCGCTCCGGCGAGCAGTTCGACGACATGACTGACCTGGCTCACCTGCTCGGCAATGTCGCGGATCGAAGCCTGGTCGTGGCGCTGCGCCTTTAGCTCCACTTCGAGCCGCTCGAGCCTGCTCGAAATCCCGCTGACCGAGCGGGCGAGTTCCTCGAACCGGGGCATGCCCTCCGGGCGGTCGTCGTTGAAGGCCACGCGGGCGAATGAAGGCTGTGACATGGAATGCGCCTCCTGCGCCTGCTGGCGCGCGCGGATTTCGCTGATCGCCGCCTGAAGCGCGTTGGGGGACGGCACAGCGGGGCCGGCCGCCTCAGGCTCCTCGCGCTCGCTGAAGCGGTCGACCGCACGCTTAACGGAGCGCAACGCCTCCTGTCGGCGGCTGTCGGTCTCGGCGCCGCCCGTCACCTGCTCGCGCAGATCACGCATACGTTCGGCAATCCCTGCGACGCCGGAGATGCTGGGCTCCTCCTTGGGGGAGCGGACGTAGCGGCCTTCGACTTGCTCGAGCAGGGAGATCAGCTCGCCCCGCAGCGCCTGCCACTCATGGGGATCCGGTGATGGGCCCGAGGGCGTCTGCAAGGGTTGTGCGTTAGCGCGGGCCATAGAGGTTCCAAGCACCGAATCTGCCGCGGGTCATTTGGGCAGGAGTTGCGGCTTTCGTCCACTCTTGGGAAACATGGTAAAGAAGCCGTTAAGGCCTGATGCATTTTGCAACATGGGCTTAGGGCGGCTGAGCAATGGACGGGCATCGCGGTTTCCAACTGCGTCGTCGTTTGCTACCAAGGCGCCACGGCCGCTCAGGCCGCCTGTTTGCCGGAGTTCTGGCGTGAGCCGCCGTCGTATTCTCATTGTAGACGACCACCCGCTGTTCCGTGCGGCGCTTCGTCAGACCCTTGCGGGATGGGACCCGCAGATAGCTGTGGAAGAAGCGGGCGACCTGGCCGAGCTGAGCGCTTCGCTCGCCGGAGAGCGGGATTGCGACCTCGTCCTGCTCGATCTTAACGTGCCGGGAGCACGTGGCTTTTCAGGCCTCCTGCTGCTCCGCTCCGAGTACCCCGAAGTCCCGGTGATGATCATCTCGGCGGTCGAGGAGTCGAGCGTGGTACGTCGGGCCTTTGAGCTTGGCGCCGCGGGTTACCTGCACAAGTCGGTGGGTCCTTCAGAGATCAGGCGAGCACTCGACAAGGTGCTTGCGGGAGACGTCTACGTTCCAGAGGGCACAGAGCTCGATACGCCCGATCCACACTCCGGTCTGATGCGTCGGCTGGCGACCCTGACGCCGCAACAGGTCCGGGTGTTGATGATGCTGAGCGACGGGCTGATGAACAAGCAGATCGCCTTCGAGCTCTCGATTTCCGAGGCGACGGTCAAGGCGCACGTCTCGGCGATCCTGCAAAAGCTCGACGTCGACAGCCGAACCCAGGCGGTGATCGCTGCAGCCCACATCGAGGACGGCCAGTTCGAGGCGCTGGTCTCCCGCGGACGCGAGCCGGCCGGAGCCTAGGCTTCCACGCGCTGCGGTACCGGCGGTTGCGCTGCCGCAAGCCCACTGATCATCGCGCGAAGGGTCGCTGGCCGGACCGGCTTGGTGACGACCAGCACACCCCGTTCCTCTGCAAGCGCCCGCACTGCCGGCGAGCGATCCGCCGTCAACAGCGCTGCCGGCAGATGACCGCCGACGTTCTGGCGCAGCCATTCGATTGCGTCGAGGCCGGACGTCTGGTCGAGGTGGTAGTCCATCAGCACGATATCAGGCATCCAGCCTGTCAGCAGCTCACCGCGATCGATGTCGCGCAGGGAACGGGCGGATCGTACTTCGCAACCCCAGCCGGTGAGCAGACCGGTCATGGCATCGATCACCGCTCGCTCGTTGTCGACGCAGAGGATGCGCAACCCCGACAGATTCGACACCGGCTCGCAGCGCGTCACCTTCACCTCGTCCGGCGCCTTTCGCATCAGCGGCAGCAGCAGTGAAAAGCGCGTGCCCCGACCCTCGATACTGTCGAGTTCCAGCGCCAGCCCGAGAACGCTCACCAGGCGCTTGACGATCGAGAGCCCCAGGCCAAGTCCCTTGGCCATCCGCGCACCCTGCTCGAGGCGGGAGAACTCCGAGAAGATCAGCGCCTGCTGGTCGCGGTTGATGCCGATGCCGGTATCGATGACGTCGAGCCGGAGCCGCGTTCCCCGCCGCCGGCAGCCGACGAGCACGCGGCCGCCAGGCCGTGTGTACTTCACCGCATTGGAGACGAGGTTCTGCACGATGCGCCCGATCAGGGCGCGGTCGCCTTGCACCGTTGCCGAAGAGGCCATCAGCGTGAGGTGAACGCCCCGCTCATCGGCGAGAGGAGAGAATTCGATCTCGATCTGCTTCATCACCTCGGTAACGGCCACCGCCGTCGAGACCGGCTTGAGGGCACCGGAGTCTATCCGCGAAATGTCGAGCAGGGCCGACATGATGTCCTCGACCGCCGTCAGCGAGGCTTCGATGGCCCGGGCCAACTCGCCCACGTCACCGTTTCCGACGCGCTCGATCAGGGTGCCGGTGTAGAGTCGAGCCGCATTGAGTGGCTGCAGCAGATCGTGACTCGCCGCCGCGAGGAACCGGGTCTTGTCCCGGTTCGCGGCATCGGCCTTCGCCCGCGCCAGCTCCAGTTCCGCGTTGACCCGGGTCAAGGCGGCCGTGCGCTCCGCTACCCGACCTTCGAGCGTAAGATTGACGCGCTCGAGTTCGCGCTCGGCGGTGGTGCGCGCCGTCACATCGGAGATGCTGACGGCATAGCCTCCCGAGGGGAGCCGCGCCGAGTAGAACTCGAAGATGCGGCCGCTCGGGCCGGGACGTTGGCTGATCGATACCGGCGAGGTGGTCAGGCTCTCGGTGCGCTGCCGTGCCAGGACCTCGATATCGCCAGAACCGAGATCGCCTCGAGTTCCTAGAAAACGGGCTATTTCCATCATTTCGGTGCCCGGCCGCACAAGGGCGAGCGGCAACTCGAGCAATTCGCTGTAGCGGCGGTTTGTGGTCACCAGCCGCAGATCCCGGTCGAACACCGCGATCGCCTGCGGTGCGTGCTCGGCGGCATCGCGCAGGGCCTGGTCGGCGGGATCGAGGTGAGCAGCGAGGAGCGCGGTCATTGGCTAACGCTTACTAGGGGACCGCTCAGTATCGGGCAGGGGAGTGGACGCTGCAAGCGTGGCCATTGCCATCGCGCGCGACTTCTCCCAAGCTGGACTGCCAGCAACTAGGAGGGTGACATGGCATCCATGTACAAGGAGTTCCGGGATTTCGCCGTTAAAGGCAACATGATCGACCTGGCGATCGGCGTGATCATAGGAGCCGCGTTCGGCGCGATTGTGTCCTCGATCGTGGACGACCTTTTCATGCCTTTGATCGGCTTGATCATCGGCGGCATCGACTTCTCCAACTTCTTCATCGTCCTCAGCAACCCGAGCGAAGCGACGATTCGCTCGCTGGCCGACGCCAAGGCCGCTGGCGCCTCGACCCTTAATATCGGCCTCTTCATCAATGCCGTGGTGAAGTTCACCATCATCGCCTTCGTGCTGTTCATGGTGGTCAAGGCCATCAACAAGCTCAAGCGAAAGGAAGCGGTCGATCCCGCGCCCGCCGCACCGAACCGGCAGGAAGTCCTCCTCACCGAAATCCGCGATGCCCTCCGCGGCCAGCCGAGCGCTCCGCCTCCTATCGCCTGATAGGATCATTTTCCGCTTGTTAAGCGCGCCGGTAGGTATATAAACCTATCGGCGTAAGCACTGGCCCGGTCTGTGGAACCCGTACGCTATCGGAGACGATACTTATCGCAAGCTGACAGGCGGGTGGCGGCGATTTGCCGGCCCTTGATGAAGTTGCATCCAGCGGTGGTCTTGATGCTGTCGCCTTTCGACGGTGCAGCCGATGTTTGAGGATCGGATATGAGCAGTGACGTCTACTACCACTCCTTTCTAAATCGCGACCGGCTCATCCACATCGTAGATGCTGATCCGGCAACATGTGAGGCTCTAAGCGTACTGTTCCGGCTGGAGGGTTTCCAGACGACCTTCTCAGTCGAAACTGTGAGCTTCTTTGCCGCCCTGGAGCGCCGCCAGCCGGACGTGGTGCTGCTCAACCTCCAGGTGGGCGGCGACGATGGCCTGCAGATTATGCGTCGGCTGAAATCGATGCGGATGGGAGCGCCGGTGGTCATGCTCTTCGACCGACCGCAGGTCGACGCCACGGTTGCTGCGATGAAAGCTGGTGCGTTCGACGTTGCGACCAAACCCATCGACAACGAGCGGCTGCTCCGGACGGTGCTGGAGGCGCTGAACGAAGATGTGCACGTCGCAACCGTGCAGAATGGACGGCGGCCGATCGAAGTGAGGGGCTTTTCCCAGCTTACCCCGCGCGAACGCGAGGTGCTTCAGCTCATCACCAACGGCCAGTCGAATAAGGAAGCGGGGCGGGAGCTCGGCATCTCCCCGCGCACCATCGAGGTCCACCGCGCCCGGGTCATGGAAAAGCTCGGCGCCCGCAACACCGCCGATCTCATGCGGATAGTGCTAACGAGCTGACCTCGCTACACGGGACCCGGAGTGGCGTCGCTCCTCCGTTAGGCCCCGTTCAGCCGCCGCTGGTCGGCAGGGTCAGGTCGCCCGGGCTGAGCTTGGCGGCGATTGGCGCCGCCGGCACGCCGCACGGCAGCTCGAGCTTCTCCCAGACAGACAGCAGCGCGTCGCGAAGCTCGCCGACCATCGTCTCGTTGTGGAGCGGGGTGGGCGTGATCCGCAGCCGCTCCGTGCCCTTGGGCACGGTAGGGTAGTTGATGGGCTGGATGTAGATGTCGTGACGCTCGAGCAGCATGTCGCTCGCCGCCTTGCAGAGGCGCGCGTCGCCTACCATCAGCGGCACGATATGCGTTGCCGTGGGCAGCACCGGCAGCCCGGCATCAGTCAGCGCCTTCTTGGTCATTGCAACTTGGCGCTGGTGGCCCTCCCGCTCGACGCTCGAGCGCTTGAGGTGCTCGATCGAGGCACGCGCAGCGGCGCAGAGCGCCGGGGGCAGGGCGGTCGTGAAGATGAACACGGGCGCATAGGAGCGCACCGCATCGATGATCGCCGAACTCGCGGCAATGTACCCGCCCATGACGCCGAAGCCCTTGGCGAGCGTGCCCTCGATGACGTCGATCCGCTCCATCAGGCCCTCCCGCTCGGAGATGCCACCGCCGCGGGCGCCGTAGAGCCCGACCGCGTGGACCTCGTCGATATAGGTGAGGGCGCCGTATTTCTCCGCCAGATCGAGGATCTCGGAGATCGGGGCAACATCGCCATCCATCGAGTACACGGACTCAAAGACGATGAGCTTGGGGCGCTGCTTGCCGGCGGCCGCTAGCAGGTCGCGCAGGTGCGCCATGTCGTTGTGGCGGAAGATCTGCTTCTGCATCCCCGATTGGCGCACGCCCTGGATCATGCTCGCGTGGTTGAGCTGGTCCGAGAGGATGATGCAGTCCGGCATCAGCCGGGCGAGGGTGGAGATGGAGGCTTCGTTGGACACGAAGCCGGAGGTGAAAACGAGAGCAGATTCCTTGCGATGAAGGTCAGCAAGAGAGCGTTCGAGCTCAACTAGAGGCCGGTTGGTACCTGCGATGTTGCGCGTACCGCCGGCGCCGACGCCGAGCCGGCCGGCCGCATCCTGCATGGCGCGCACCGTGGTGTCGTGCTGGCCCATGCCGAGGTAGTCGTTGGAGCACCAGATGGTGATTTCGCGGGCATTGTCGGCGCTATCGCGGAAGACCGCGCGGGGGAACCTGCCGGCGATACGCTCGAGGTCGGCAAAGACGCGGTAGCGCTTTTCCTGACGCAGCGTATCGACCGCGTCTTCGAACAATCCGCGGTAGTCCATGTGAAATGCTCCTGCCAAAGTGCGGCGGATGTTGGGGGCGGGATCGGGCCCCTGAGAGGGCAATAGACCTTACTGGCCAGCCAATTGCCCAAACATAGGTCAATTCGACGCGCGCCGCGAGACCAAAACCGGCTTGGATGAGGCTATGGTTTGCGGCCCGCGGCAGCCGCGGGTCATTTCCTGTTCAGGTTCCCGTGCTTAAGCTTGTGCGGCGATAAAGTCACGATAGCGCCTGCAGGTGTGTCATTTGGTTGACCGCGCGCATGGCGTCGTTGCAGTTTGCGCAAAAGACGGACGAATTGAGGGGAAGGCAGTGAAGAGTTTCTCATCGACCAGCTTTGCCAGCGATGCCACGGATGCATTGGCTCGGGCACGGGCAGCGGTCAATGAACACCCGCAGGCCCTGTTCACCGATTTCCAGTGGTTCCTCTATGAAGGCCGCGATACGGTCTTTTTTACGGCGAGCTCCAGCCGGCGCTACGACCAGGACTCGCTCGACAACGTCGTGGCGGAAATGGTCGCTCTCGCGCCGCAGCTGACGCACGGCTTCGTCGGCGCGCGTCCCGGCGAGCCGTTTCCCAAGCACCTGCTCGATGCCATCACCAGCATCGAATACGTCGACGAGTTCGACGGCTATCCCGACAAGTGGCTCGGCCGCTCCGGCGACATCTTCGATCGCGACGACCTGCCGCTGTTCCGCGTGATGGCGGCGGTCCGCCGCGATGGACCCGACGCGCAGGGCCGCGCTTCGATGCTGCAGGTGCGCTCGAGCCATGCGCTGCTCGAGGGCTCCGACTCGGCGCTGCTGACGCGCTCGCAGTCGGCGAGCCACGGCATCATGTCGGATCGCAAGAACCGGATAAGCATCTGGTCGCGCCTTGGCAGCGGCATGGGCGCGCTCGGCATGACCTCGATGTTCCTCGCGGTCGCGCACCTCTTTGCCCAGAAGGAGCGCCCCTGGGGCTTCAAGACTCTGGCGATCAAGCGGCACCGCCTTCGCCTCCTCGCCAACCGGCTGGGCGTGCGGCAGCGCTCGCTGATGTTCGCGCTGGTGACCCACGCGCTCAATGGCGACGGTCCCGAAAAGAACATGAGCAAGCATGTCATCGGGGCGAACTACACGATGCTCGACGGCAACCGTCACGCCGCCGATGACGATTTCTTCCGCGTCCGCGCCCTCGAAGCCAAGTTCAAGGTGAACGACGACTTCCTCGCCTTCGTGCGCGAGGTGAACGACACCGTGGGTGCCATCGAGCAGAAGGACATCACCAAGTTCCAGGTGATGATCAACTCGATGTTCTCGACCCTGCGCTGGCTTCACCGCAC
>JAEZBF010000095.1 GCA_023427545.1 Pseudomonadota bacterium | reverse complement strand
TGGTCGAGCCGCTCGACGGCACCGACGAGCTCGGCGCGACTGGGGAGCGGGCGGGACTGGCGCGAGACGTGTGCGCCGAGCTGGCTCTGACGCGCACGGGTCGCGAAGTAGGCGTCGGCCTCGCTGTCGGGTACCTGCTTGACCGGACCGCGGATGCGAATCTGGCGGCGCAGCGATTTCCAGTGGAAGAGCACCGCGGCGCGCGGATTGGCGGCGAGCTCGCGGCCCTTGGCGCTGCCGAGGTTGGTGAAAAAGCAGAAGCCGCGCCGGTCGCGGGCATTGAGCAGGACCATGCGCACGTCGGGCGTGCCCTCGGCGTCGACCGTCGCAAGCGCCATGGCGGTGGGGTCGTTGGGTTCACCCTCGCGGGCGGCAGCCAGCCATTCCTCGAAGAGATCGAAGGGATCGAGTGGAGCGCCGTCGGCGTCGTCAAAGAGGCGGTCGGTGAGCGTCGCGCCGGTCATCTGCCCTGCCCCTCCGAGGTGCGGCTTACCCTGGCGAAACTAGACAATGGCCGGGGGCGCAACCATATAGTTCGCGCAAACTGCGGCGGCAATCGCCGCCAGATTCGGTAGGTTCAATGCGAGATCCGTACACTGTCCTCGGCGTCCCCCGTTCGGTGGGAGATAAAGAGTTGAAGTCGGCCTACCGCAAGCTCGCCAAGGCACACCATCCGGACCAGAACCCGAACGATCCCAAGGCGCAGCAGAAGTTCGCTGAGATTTCGTCCGCCTACGATTTCCTGACCGACAGCGAAAAGCGGGCCCAGTACGACCGCGGCGAAATCGATGCCGATGGGCAACCCAAGTTCGCGGGATTTTCGCGCGCCGGCGCGGGTGCCGGTCGCGGGCGGACGCAGGCCGGCGGCTTTTCGGCCGAGGATATCCTCAAGGAATTCATGAGCGGCTTCGGCGCGACCGGTGCGGGCGCACGCCGCCCCGGCGGCGGACCGGGAGCCGGCGCGGGCTGGGACCCGTTCGCCGGCGGCATGTCGCAGGGACCGCATGCCGGGCGCGGTCAGGACGTCACCGTGACGGCGGCTGTGTCGCTCGAGGACGCAAATCGCGGCGGCTCGATCCAGGTGCAGATGCCGAGCGGCAAGACGCTGGCGGTCAAGCTGCCCGAAAAGGTCGAGGACGGCCAGCAGATCAGGCTCAAGGGTCAGGGCCACGCATCGCCGATGGGCGGCGAGCCCGGCGATGCGCTGGTCACGGTCAAGTTCGAGCGGCACAAGCAGTTCCGCCGCGACGGCAAGGACCTGCGGGTCGATGTGCCGATCACGCTTTACGAGGCGGTGCTGGGCGGCAAGGTGCGCGTGCCCACGCTCGACGGCTCGGTCGAGCTCAACCTGCCGGTGGGCGTCGATACGACCAAGTCGCTGCGCCTCAAGGGCAAGGGCCTGCACGGCGAGGGCGACATCTATGTCGGCCTGAAGGTGGTTCTGCCCCCTGGCGGCGATGCCGACCTCGAAAGCCTGATGCGCTTCTGGCGCGACCAGAAGCCCTACAAGGTCCGCGAAGCCTGAGCCTAGGGCCGCGGAGACGCGGCTCTTTCTAGGCGGTCGTTGATCGCTTCGCCCAAGCCGGTGCGCGGGATGGGGCTGACCGCGATGCGGTCCGCCGAGCGATCCAGTTCGTGCAGCATGGAAAAGAGGTTGCGTGCTGCTTCCCGCAGGTCGCCCGACGGTGACAGATTGCGCGTCAGGAAATCGCCCTGTGGCGCCTTTCCGAACGCGAGGTAGGCCTCACCGGGACCCGGCCGCTCAGCGTTAAGCCGAACGCTGGCGTTGGGCGCGTAGTGGCTGAGCATCATGCCGGGGGCGGTAATTGCGGAATCGGCAGAGGCGGTTGCGATCGGCTGCTCGAGGTAAGCTTCAAGGTCGTCGCGCGCCAAGGCACCGGCCCTGAGCTGGGTCACGCCGCCCTCGCCCACCGCCAGGATGGTGGACTCGAGACCCGCCTTGCAGGGCCCACCGTCGAGTACCGGCACGGCTCCGCCGAAGGCTTCGATCACCTGCTGCGCCGTGGTCGGCGAGAGCCGGCCTGAGGGGTTGGCGGACGGGGCCGCGAGCGGCCTTCCCACCGCGGCGATCAGCGCCTGGGCGAGCGGATGAGCGGGTATCCGGATGCCGATGGTGGGAAGGTCGGCGGTGACGAGGTCCGAGATCGCTGCTTCTTCGCGCCGGGGCAGGACGAGGGTCAGCGGTCCCGGCCAGAGCGCCGTCAGGCGGCGGGCGAGCGGGGAAAAGACCGCCAGCGTCTCGGCCATGGCCAGGTCGGCGCAATGCACGATCAGCGGGTTGAAGCGCGGACGGCCCTTGGTCTCGTAGATCTTGAGCACGGCGTCGGAATTCGTCGCGTCGGCGCCAAGGCCGTAGACCGTCTCGGTGGGAAAGGCGACGATCCCGCCGTCCCGCAGAGTTCGAGCGAAGCCCGCAACGGCTTCGGAGATGTCGGCGGGCTGCGGCATGGCGCTGTTTGACAAGCGGTGGAGCGGGCGTCAAGAAAAGCAACAAGGAAGCCGTTCCGGCATTTGGGTGGTCATGACGACGCTCCTGGTCAGCCAGCGGAACTTCGAAAGCCATGTGACCCCCACCGGTCACCCCGAGCGCGCCGAACGGTTGCGCGCCATCGAGGAGGCTCTCTCCCGGCCGAACTTCGCTCCGCTCCGCCGCCGCGACGCCGTTGCGGGCGATCTCACGCTGGCGGAACTGGTCCACAGCGAAGACTACCTCGAGCGCCTGCGCCAGGCCCGGCCGGCTGAAGGCATCGGGCAGATCGATGAGGACACCTTCATCTCGTCAGGGTCGCTCGATGCGGCAGCGACCGCACTCGGCGCCGGGCTGCTCGCGCTCGAGGCGGTGGTCCTGGGCGAAGTGGACAACGCGTTCTGCGCTGTCCGGCCGCCGGGCCATCATGCCGAGATCGAGACGCCGATGGGCTTTTGCCTGATCAACACGGTCGCCGTTTTGGCGCGCGAGGCGCAGCGCAAGCACGGCGCTGAACGGATTGCGATCGTCGATTTCGACGTCCACCACGGCAACGGCACGCAGGACATCTTCAAGGACGACGGAAGCGTCTTCTATGCCTCGAGCCACCAGTATCCGCTTTATCCCGGAACGGGCGCCAGGTCGGAGACCGGGGTCGGCAACATCGTCAACGCGCCGCTGCGCGCCGGCAGCGATGGCACTGCCATGCGCGAAGCTTACGAGGAGGTGATCCTCCCCGCCCTAGAGGATTTCTCACCCGACATCCTGCTGATCTCGGCGGGCTTCGATGCCGATCATCGCGACCCGCTGGCGCAGCTCAACTGGGTGCCCAACGATTTCTCCTGGGTCACCGGGCGGCTGCTCGATATTGCCGGGCGCAAGTCGGGCAACAGGGTCGTTTCTATGCTCGAAGGCGGCTATGATCGTCAGGGGCTGGCGACCGGTGTCGCGGCCCACGTCACGGCCCTGATGGGCCGCGAGCAGGCATAAGGACGGGTTCATGGCAGAAGCCGACAACAGCGACGTCAGGGCGATGAGCTTCGAGACGGCGCTCAAGGAACTCGAGGGCATCGTCTCCAAGCTCGAAAGCGGGCAGGCGCCGCTGCAGGAATCGATCGCCATCTACGAGCGCGGGCAGGCGTTGAAGGATCACTGCGAAGGGCTGCTGAAAGCGGCGGAAGCGCGGATCGAGAAGATCACCCTCAATCGCGACGGCAAGCCGGTGGGCACCGAACCGCTCGACGCCTGACGCGACATCGAAGCCCTTGGGCATTTCGGCCGCGAGCGACTATACCACGGCCAGCCCAAGGGAATGCCGATGCCCGAAAACGCTTCACCTTCTGCCGCGCTCAGGCGCGTCCGTCTCGTGCTCTGGGTGCTGGTCGCACTCGCGGCGATCGGCGCGACGGCATTGTTTCTGCTGCGCCCCCCGGCCAATCCGCTCGGCGTTACCGGCCAGCCGTTCACGCTGACATCCACTAAGGGCGGCACCTTCACGCAGGACGACCTGCGTGGCGAGCCGAGCCTGGTGTTCTTCGGCTACACGTTCTGCCCCGATGTCTGCCCAACGACGATGGCCGAGATCGTGGCCTGGCGGCAGGCGGTTGGCGTGACGCCGGAACAGCTGCGGACGATCTTCGTAACCGTCGACCCGGATAGGGACACCGTTCCGGTTCTCAAGAGCTATCTTGAGGCTTTCGATCCGACCGCAATCGGGCTCGTGGGCGACGCTGCGCAGACGACGGCCGTCAAGGCGGCGTTCGGCGTCGCATCGGAGAAGGTCGGCGACGGCGACAACTATCTCGTCAACCACACCGCGAGCGTCTTCCTGATCGGCCGCGACGGCAGTTTCGATGGCACGATCAGCTTCGGTGAGAACCGCGAGGCGGCGCTCGCCAAGATCAGGCGCCTCGTCGGGAACTGACGATGGCGCGGATGCGGCTCGACCTGGCGCTCGAAGCCCGGGGCCTGATGCCGAGCCGCGCCAGGGCCCGCGACGCCATCCTGCGCGGTACCGTGTCAGTGAACGGCGTTGCCGCTGCCAAGCCGCACCAGATGGTGGGCCACGACGACGCGATCGCAGTGGACGATCCCGCGAGCGGCTACGTGTCCCGAGCGGCGCTCAAGCTGATCGCCGGGCTCGATGCCGGCAAGCTCGACGTCGAGGGCGCCGTCTGCCTCGATCTCGGCGCCTCGACCGGCGGATTCACACAGGTGCTGCTGGAGCGCGGCGCGGCACGCGTCTACGCCGTCGACGTCGGGCACGGCCAACTGCACGGCAGAGTGCGGGCCGATCCAAGCGTTATCAGCCTCGATGGGGTGAATGCGCGCGACCTCGACGGGAGTCTGGTCCCCGAACCCATCGACCTGCTGGTCTGCGATGTGAGCTTCGTGTCCGTGCTCAAGGTACTCGAGGCGCCGCTGCTTCTCTGCCGCCCACAGGCCAACGCGGTGATCCTCATCAAGCCGCAGTTCGAGGTTGGACGGGCATTCATCGGGAAGGGGGGGATCGTCAGCGACCACGCGGCGATAGCTGGCGCAGAGGCGGCCGTGCGGCAGTTCTTCGCCCGAAGCGGGTGGGCAGAAATCGTCACCCTGCCCTCCCCCATCAACGGAGGGGACGGCAACCGGGAGACTGTCGGGGTGTTCCGCCGCGGCGGCACAGCCTAGCGCCACCAGCTCTCAGGGTGCGAAGCCGATGCCTCCGTCCCGGCCGGTCTGGCCGCGGTGACGCAGGAAATGATCGGCGAGCACGCAGGCCATCATGGCCTCTCCGATTGGCACGGCCCGGATACCCACGCACGGGTCGTGGCGGCCCTTCGTCGAGACGTCGGTATCTTCGTTGGCTGTGGTGACGGTGCGCCGCGGGGTCAGGATCGAGGACGTCGGCTTGACGGCGAAGCGGACCACGATCGGATCGCCGTTGGAAATGCCCCCGAGGATGCCGCCGGCGTGGTTCGACAGGAAATACGGGCCCTGGTTGCCGGCGCGCATTTCGTCCGCGTTGTCGACGCCGGTAAGTGAGGCGGCCTCCATGCCGGCGCCGATCTCAACGCCCTTGACCGCGTTGATCGACATCATCGCCGAGGCGAGGTCGGCGCTGAGCTTGCCGTAGATCGGCGCGCCCCAGCCGGCAGGCACGTCCTCTGCCACGACCTCGATCACGGCTCCGACGGACGAACCCGCCCTGCGGATGCCGTCGAGGTATGGCTCCCAGGCCGCGGCCGCCCTGGCATCGGCGCAGAAGAACGGGTTGTTGTCGACTTCAGCCCAATCGAAGTTGGCGTAGTCGATGCGGTGCGGGCCCATCTGCACCAGACTGGCGCGGATGCGTACACCCGGAACAACGAGGCGCGCCACGGCGCCCGCGGCCACCCGTGCCGCGGTCTCGCGGGCCGAGGCGCGGCCGGAGCCCTTGTAGTCGCGGATGCCGTACTTCTGGTGATAGGTGAAATCGGCGTGCCCGGGCCGGTACTTGTCCTTGATCTCGCTGTAGTCCTTGGAGCGCTGGTCGGTGTTCTCGATCAGCAGCGAGATTGGCGTGCCGGTGGTCTTGACCCGCCCGTCGCGCTCATCCTCAAACACGCCGGAGAGGATGCGGACGGCATCGTCCTCGCGGCGCTGCGTGGTGAAGCGCGACTGCCCCGGCTTGCGGCGATCGAGGTCGCGCTGGATGTCGTCCACGGTGAGCGCAATGCCGGGCGGGCAGCCGTCCACCACGACGCCCAGCGCTGGCCCATGGCTTTCACCCCAGGTGGTGAAGCGGAACAGATGGCCGAAGGTGTTGTACGACATGGAGCGCCCCGGGGATTGGCGGACTTCTAGGTGCGGGGTGCCGGGGCGTCAATCGAGCCAGTTGTCGACCCGCAGGTCGGGGACGCGGGAGAACTCGCCGGTATTCGCTGATCAGGGTGAGATCGAGCGCAAGGGCGTGCGCGGCGATCAAGAGGTCGTTAGGCCCGATGAGCCGGCCAGCCTTGGTCAAGACGGAACGGATTTCGGCGTAGGTAAGGTCGGCCGGCTGCTCGAAGGCCAGTGCTGGGACAACCTCCAGGATAGCCTCGACTTCCCGACGCAGGCGACTTGAACCAACGATTTTGGCGCCGAAGCGAAGTTCGCCGGCGACAATGACGCTCGTGCAGAAGTCTGATGATCCCTCTCCGCGAAGCCGCTCCCATAACCCGCCCTGATTGCGCATCATGGCGGAGAGAATGTTAGTATCCAGCATGGCCCGGAAGGGCATCAGAGCTTGACATCATCCAGAGGAAGCAGGTCGGCATCGGTTACATCGGGCCACTCGTCCTTAGTCAGTGGACCGAACTCTTCGAGCACGTCGAGCAAGGAGCGCTTGGTCTTCTTTGGCTCGATAACCAGCTTATCGCCCTCCTTCCGCATCAATCCCTCGTTCCCGGGCATCTCAAATTCAACCGGTATCCGGACAGCCTGATTGCGGCCGTTGCGGAAGAACCGGACTTTTCTTGCCTCATTCATCGCTGCCAGTTCCTCGGGCATATGCTTTAACATATGCCTCCATCACCGGCGCTTCAACCTACTCGTCCCACTGCGCTCCGGCGGGATAGACCGTGGACTTGCCGGCGGCGAAGTGGATCACCGAATCCTGCGGCGGGAACCAGTTGACGGCCCGATCGGGCGGCAGGTCTTCGATGAGGCGGCGCAAGACGCGCAGGATGCCGCCGTGGGAAACGATGATCGCGCGGCGCGGCAGGTGATCGAGGAATGCGGTCACCCGCTGGGCGAGGTCGTCGTAGCTCTCCCCCTCTGGGGGGCGGAAATACCAGAAGCTGGCGTCGCGCTCGCCCGCCATCGGCATCAAGCCCGCGGCGAGCTCGGCGTGCAGCCGGCCCTCGTGGATGCCGAAGGAGATCTCGATCAGCCGCGGGTCGACGGTGACCTGCGGCAGCGGGACCTCGAAGCGGGAACGGATGCGCTCCATGGTCTCGCGCGTGCGGCCCAGAGGGGAGACGTACCAGTCGAACTCCCCCGGCTCACGGCCGGCGCGCGAGAGCAGATTGCGCAACAGGGCGCCGTTCAGGTCGGCCTGTCCGCGGCCAACGTCATTGAGCGGGATGTCCTTGCTGCCCTGGTAGCGCCCTTCGGCGTTCCAGTTCGTTTCCCCATGCCGGACGAAGTACAGCTCCGGCCAGTCGTTCGCCGCCATGTCAGGCCTTGCCGCTCATCTGCCCCAGAAGCTTGGCCGCGGTGTCCTCGTCCATCTGCATCA
Source organism: Pseudomonadota bacterium (assembly GCA_023427545.1). Taxonomy (GTDB): domain Bacteria; phylum Pseudomonadota; class Alphaproteobacteria; order Rhizobiales; family Devosiaceae; genus JAEZBF01. The sequence continues at coordinate 10,440 of JAEZBF010000095.1, read as the reverse complement.
TGCCGATGATGTTGTAACCGGCATCGACGTGGTGGATTTCGCCGGTGGTGCCGCTGCCGAGGTCGGAGAGCAGGTAGAGCGCGGATTTGCCGACTTCGTCGATGGTGATGTTGCGCTTGAGGGGCGCGTTGGCCTCGGCCCAGTGCAGCATGGTGCGGAAATCGGAAATGCCCATAGCGGCCAGCGTCTTGAGCGGACCGGCTGAGATTGCGTTGACGCGGATGCCCTTGGGCCCGAGATCGACTGCGAGATAGCGAACGGAGGCTTCGAGAGCGGCCTTGGCAACGCCCATCACGTTGTAGCGTGGGATGGCTTTTTCGGCGCCGAAATAGGTGAGGGTCAGGAGCGAGCCGCCCGGGCTCATCAGCGGCTCGGCGCGCTTGGCGACGGCGGTGAACGAATAGACGGAAATGTCCATCGTCATCGTGAAGTTGGCGCGGGAGGTGTCGACGTAGCGGCCGTCGAGTTCGTCCTTATCCGAGAACCCGATGGCGTGCACCACGTAGTCGAGGCTGCCCCAGCGCTCCTTGATGGCGTCGAAGGTGCGGTCCATAGCGTCGCTGTCGGACACGTCGCATTCGACGACAAAGTCCGAGCCGAGTTCGGCCGCCAGCGGCTCGACACGCTTCTTGAGCGCCTCCCCTTGGTAGGAAAAGGCGATCTCGGCGCCCTGCGCGTGCAGCGCCTTTGCGATGCCCCAGGCGATCGAGCGGTTGTTGGCAACGCCCATGATAAGCCCGCGCTTGCCTGCCATCAGCCCTTCAGCCATCGCCGTCGTCCTCGCCTGTTTGGTTGCGGCGGGTTTTGGCACGGGCCCCGCGGCGGGGCAAGTTTCGCTTTCCGCTCGTCCCCCACGCCACTATGTTCGCGGCGCATGGACGCCCCTCGCGACATCGCCGCCGAGCTGACCGAGATCCTGGGCTCCGATTCGGTGATCGCTGAGCAGGGGCGCATGAGCCCCTACCTCAATGAGCCGCGCCGGCGGTTCCACGTTCCCGCGCGTGCTGTCGTCCTGCCCCGGACGGTTGCGGAGGTTCAGGCCGTGGCGCGGTGGGCATCGGCGCAACGCGTGCCGCTGATCCCGCAGGCCGGCAACACCGGCCTTGTTGGCGGACAGGTACCGCTGACCGGCGATGAGGTGATCGTCAGCGTCTCACGGCTGACGGCGATCCGCGAGATCAATGCCGGGGCCGCGCACATGACGGTTGAGGCCGGCGTAACGCTCCAGCATGCGCAGGAGGCGGCGGAGAATGCCGGCGCGCTGTTTCCCCTGTGGATCGCGAGCCAGGGCACGGCGCGGATCGGCGGTATTCTTGGCAGCAATGCCGGCGGCGTACAGGTTCTTGCCTATGGCAACGCGCGCGACCTCTGCCTCGGGATCGAGGCGGTCCTCGCCGATGGGCGGCTCTACAACGGCCTCGGCAGTCTGCGGAAGGACAACACCGGGTACGATCTCAAGAACCTGCTGATCGGGTCCGAAGGAACGCTGGCGCTGACCACGGCAGCGACCATGAAGCTGTTCCCACGCCCCGAGGCGGTCGAGACGGCGGTGTGCAATGTCGCCGATCCGGCGGCGGCGCTCGAGCTCTTCTACCTCATCCGCGAGCGCACCAACCGCCGCCTGACCGCGTTCGAGCTCCTGCCCCGGTTCGGGGTCGACCTGCAGCTCAAGCACCGCATGCTGGGGCGTGACCCGACCCCCAGCCTCTCGCCGTGGTATGTGTTGTGCGAGGTGAACCGCATGCGCGGCGGCGTTGCCGGCGTGCTCGAAACCGCGCTCGAAAAAGCGTTCGACCGGGGCCTCATCACCAATGCGGTGCTCGCCCCCTCGGAAGCGGACCGGCAGCTGATGTGGGCGATGCGCGAGCAGATGAGCGACGTCCAGAGCAAGGAAGGCGCGTCGATCAAGCACGACGTTTCGGTCCCCGTCGCAGCCGTGCCGCAACTGATCGCCGAAGGCTCGGCGGCCGCCGGGCGCCTGGTTCCCGGCATTCGCCCCTGCCCGTTCGGCCATCTGGGCGACGGTAATATCCACTTCAACTTCAGCCAGCCGGTGGGGGCGGACGCCGCTATCTTCATGGCTGGTGCCGAACCCCTGCACGCCGCGATTTACGACATCGTGGGCCGGCTGGGGGGCTCGGTTTCCGCCGAGCACGGTATCGGCCAGCTCAAGACGGGCCTGCTGCGGCAAGTCAAGGATCCGGTGGCGCTCGAGATGATGCGTGCGATCAAGCGGGCCCTCGATCCAAACGGAATCCTCAACCCCGGCAAGGTGCTGGATTAGAAGGCGATGACGGAGGTGTCGTAGGCTTGGAGCTGGGCGTCATGCGTGACCAGCCGAAAACCTTCCGCAAGGGCCTGCGCAACGATGAGCCGATCGAACGGATCGAGATGGATGAGTGGCAGCGCCTCGACCCCAAGTACATGCGCTAGCTTGACGGGCAGCACGTCGTAACCCGCCTCCTCCGCATAGTGCGCCAACTCGTCTGCCGGCACCATTGCGACTCGTCGCGGAATGGCGTGCTTGATAGCGATTTCCCAGACTGAGACGACAGAGAAGTAAATGCGGTTGCGCTGGTCAGCGATCATGCCCTGGATTTTTCGGGGCAGCCTTTCGGGCTGTGCCAATCCCCACAGCAGCGCGTGGGTATCCAGCAGAAGGTTCACCGTCGCGAAATCTTCTGGCCCTTGCGGGTATCCATCACCTTTTTCATCATCGCCTCGTAGTCCTCACCGTAGAACTGGCGAGCAACAACATCATCGAGAGCTTGAAAAGCGTCGTAGTCGAAGTTCCAACGGCCCTTCGCGACGCCCAGCCGTTGCCGTTTCGGCTCTTGTGCCATCACGCTGACCAGACGAGCAGCGGGCTTGCCGTTGCGCGCGATGATGATCTCGGTCTCGCTGCCGTCCTCAACGGCAGCGACAAGCTTGCTCAGGTTCGTCTTGGCGTCGTGAATGTTGATCGTGGGCACTTACCACACCCCTTAGCTAAGGCGGACTAAGGTAGCCACTGCGGTCGAAGACTGCAAGCCATGCTGCCCTGTCCCCGCTACGCTACCAACGCACAAGCCTGTGCCCACTTGATCGAGGTGAAAGCCGGGGCCACATCAGCCGCTTTTCCGGAGGCCGCTGAACATGCTCCTCGACATCAAGTTCCTTGATGACGCCACCCGCCCGGAGCCGCCGGTGCTCGAGGACATCACCGACGAGCAGCGGCTGCCCGGGCAGCACCTGGTGATGATCCACAACCACCTGCGCGAGAACATGAAAACGCTCGAGCGGCTGATCGAACGCGCCGCGGCGGGCGTGGCCTCACCCGCGCAGGTCGCCGAGGAGACCGAGGAGCTGACCATGGTCAGCAACTACCGGCGCTTCGGCAACCTCTGCGGCCAGCACTGCCAGTTCGTCCACACGCACCACTCGATCGAGGACTATGCGATCTTCCCCGAGCTCGGACGCCAGGGTGAGATCTACCGCCGGATCGCCGAGCGGCTGAAGGCTGAGCACGAGGTGATCCATGAGGTGCTGATCAGGCTGGTCGATGCGCTAGAGACGCTGGCGCGGGAGCCTAGCCGGACGAACTTCGAGGCCGCGCGAGAGGTTTACACCGCGCTCGAACGGGTGCTGCTCTCCCACCTCGGCTACGAGGAAGCCGCCATGGGCGACGCGCTCGGCTACTTCGGGATCGGGGCCTAGAACAGGTCGAGCTGGCTGCCGCCACCGGCTGCCTTCCGGCGCGGCGGCGCAGCCTCGGGCGCGACCGGCTGAATGAGCTCGGGACCGTCCTTGTCTGCCGAGCCGACGCCGCGGCACACAGGGAACAGCGTTACGGTTCCGGTTTCGAGCGGCTGCGCGAGCTGTGCCGCTACACGTGCCGGTATACGAGCGGTATCGAGCCATTGCTCGACGGCGTCGCCCCTCAGGACCGCGGGGGTTCGTGGGTGAATGTGCGACGTATCGGGGCCGGCGGGCGTGGTGACGATCGCGGCGGTGTCGATCTCTTCGCCATGGGGGCCCGACCAGGTGGAATACAGACCCGCAAAGGCCATGGGACTGCCATCCGCCATGGTCACGTAGTAGGGCTGCTTGGTGCCGTCGGGCCGGGTGTGCCACTCGAAATAGCCGCTGGCGGGGACGATACAGCGCTGGTTGCGCAGCGCGTCGCGGAAGGCGGGCTTGTCCTCCATGCTTTCGGCACGGGCGTTGATCACAAGCGAGAATTCGCGCGGGTCCCTGACCCAGGCGGGAATGAGGCCCCAGCGCACGAGCTGTGCGGTGCGGCGGCCAGCCTGCTGCCACACGACCGGGATGGGCTGCGTCGGCGCGATGTTGTAGCGGGGCGGGTAGTCGAGCTGGTTGAGCGTGCGGAAAAGATCCCGCATGGCTTCGGGCGGCAGGGTCACCGCATAGCGGCCGCACATGGTTCGTCTCCCGTTATAGGTGACAAGTAGGCGGTGGCAGGTGCGGTGGCAAGGAAGCGGGATGGTTCAGCAACAGGCCGCGAGCGTAGGGTTGGTCCGCAACGGGCGCGTGCTGCTGATCCAGCGCGCAAGGGCGCCATATGCGGGGCTATGGACGCTGCCGGGCGGGCGGGTCGAACCTGGCGAGACCAGCGAGGAGGCCGCTGCGCGGGAGCTGATGGAGGAACTCGGCATCACCGTTGGTCAGCTCGGACCCGTGACGAGCATTGCAAGCGGCGGCTGGTCCCTCGACACCTTTGCCTCCGCAACCTTCGACGGCAACATCGTCCCGTCGGACGAGATCGCGGACTGGCGCTGGTGCGATGTTACGGAAGCTCAGGCCCTGCCGACGACGCCTGGCCTCCTCGACGTGATCCGACTCTGCTTGCAGCGGACGGGCAGTCCCGCCTAGACAGGCCCATGCGCCGAACCTGCCTGCTGCTCATTGCGATCCTTGGTACCGCCCTGCCCATCAACCGGGCCGGGGCGATCGATCCGCCCTATGAGCCGCAGATGGAGCGGCTGGCCGAGATCATGGGCAGCCTCTACTTCCTTCAGCCCCTCTGCGCCCGCGGCACCGAGGACTGGCGCCAGCAGATGGCGGACCTGATCGCCCTCGACCAGCCCGACGACGACCGGCGGCAGCGTCTGGCGGGCGCCTTCAACGGCGGATTCGCGTCATACGCGCGGCTCTACCGGACGTGCACCGGGTCGGCGGAGGCAGCGATGATGCGTCTCCTCGTCGAGGGGGAAAAGCTGGCGCGGGACATCCATTCCCGCTTCGCGGAGTAGCCTTCGGACTGGCCCGTGCCGCAATTAACCCTCGGGTCAATTGTCGGCTTCGTGCGGCGCAGACCCCATGCTAGTCCGGGACCATGATCGATCGTGACTACGACTTTGCCAGCGACGCGACGGATTCCATCCTGAACAGTACCGAGCGGCAGCTCGCCCTCGAGTACTTGGCGGAGGCGTGGAACGTTGCCGAAGAAGAAGGAATCCGGAGCGAGGACCTGGCGCATGCCTCGCTGTTTGCGGCGGTCGCAACCTTGGTGCGGACGCATGGCGAGCTGGGTGCGGCCGAGATCATTGCCGCCCTGCCCGCACGCATCCGTGCCGGTGAATACAGCCTCAGCCGCTCGCTGCAGTAGCCTCAGGCTCGCGGCAGCGCGTCCCAGAACCGGATCGGCCTTCCTCCGCTCGCCGAACGCAGCTCGCCCTGCCACATGACGGTACGTCCGCGAATGATCGTGCCCACAGGCCAGCCGGTGACCGTCACGCCATCGTAGGGGGTCCAGCCGGCCTTGCTGGCGACCCAGTCGTCGGTGATGGTCTCGCGGCGCTTGAGATCGACGATGGTGAGATCGGCGTCATAGCCGACCGCCAGCCGCCCCTTCCCCGCAATCCCGAACAGCCGGTGCGGCCCCGCGCTGGTCATGTCGACGAAGCGCTCGAGGCTCATGCGCCCCGCGTTGACGTGATCGAGCATGATCGGGACCAGCGTCTGGACGCCGGTCATGCCGGAGGGCGACGCGGGATAGGACTTCTGCTTTTCTTCGAGCGTGTGAGGCGCGTGATCGGAGCCCAGGATATCGGCTACGCCGTTGTGGACGCCGGCCCAGATGCCGTCGCGGTGAGCGCGGTCGCGAACCGGCGGGTTCATCTGCGCCAGGGTGCCGAGGCGCTGGTAGGCGGTCTCATCGAGGGTCAGGTGGTGGGGCGTGACCTCGACGCTGGCGACGTCCTTGTGCTCGGCAAGGAAGGCCATCTCCTCCGCCGTCGAGATGTGAAGCACGTGGATGCGCTTGCCGGCGGCGCGGGCCAGCCGGACCAGCCGCTGGGTTGCCCGCAGGGCCGCTTCGGTGTCGCGCCAGACAGGATGCGAGGAGGGGTCGTCGGCGACCCGCAGCGGCTTGCGCTCGTCGAGCCGGTACTCGTCCTCGGCGTGGAACGCCGCGCGGCGGGAGATGGCGCCAAGTATCGCGGCAAGCCCCGCGTCGTCCTGCACCAGCAGCGAGCCGGTGGAGGAGCCCATGAAGACCTTGATCCCGGCGCAGCCGGGCAGCCGCTCGAGCATCGGGAGCTCGGCGACGTTCTCGTGCGTACCGCCGATGTAGAAGGCGAAGTCGCAGTGCATGCGACCGGTGGCACGGGCGATTTTGTCGTCGAAGGTTTCGCGGCTAGTGGTGAGAGGCGAAGTGTTGGGCATCTCGAAGACGCCGGTAACGCCGCCCATTACGGCCGAGAGGGAACCAGACTGCAGGTCCTCCTTGTGCGCGAGTCCCGGCTCGCGAAAGTGAACCTGCGTGTCGATCACGCCGGGCAGCACGTGGAGCCCCGTGCAGTCGACCGTTTCCTCCGCGCTGGCCGCTGAAAGATCGCCGATCGCAGCAACCTGCTCGCAGGTCACCCCTATGTCGGCGACGTGAATGCCGTCGTGGTTGACCACCGTGCCGTTCTTGAAGAGGACGTCGTAGTGCGCCATCTGTCCCTCGCTTGTGCCGCACGGCATACTGGATTCCTGCCCCGCCGGGAATGAGACCATGACGATCCATCTCCGCCCCTCCCGCGCCGTGTTCCGGTTCGCCGGGAACGACGCCGCCAAGCTGCTGGGAGACGTGCTGACCGCGCCGATCGCCGCCGCACCTGGCGCTGCGCGGTGGTTCGCGTTGCTGTCGCCGCAGGGCAAGATTCAGGCGGAAGGACTGATCGGCTGGCAGGACGGTGCCTTCTGGGCCGATGTGGACGCAAATGTCGCCGCCGAGTTCCACCGCCGCATGAAGCTCTATCGGCTGCGCGCCGACATGACGATCGAGGATCTGTCGGCCACTCATCAGGTTGGATGGAGCGCCGAACCCGGAGCGGCGGGGATTGTGCATGCGGATGGCCGGACACCCGGCCTCGGGGTGCGGGAGATCGCCGAAGTGGGCGAGACGGTGAGCTGGGTGACCGACGAGTCGTGGGCGCGGCCGCGCATCACTGTGGGGATTGCGGAGATGGGCGCGGAAATCGCGCCGGACAGCACCTTCCCGCACGACATCGGCATGGATTTCCTGGGCGGCGTCGATTTCAAGAAGGGCTGCTACATCGGCCAGGAAGTGGTCTCGCGCATGCAGCATCGCGGCACCGCTCGCCGGCGGCCGGTCATCGTCTCGGCCGTGGATGCCCCCGCTGGATCTGCGGTGGTGGCGGGCGGCCGGGAGGCAGGCGCAATCGGGCAAGTTGTCGAGGGCCGGGCCGTCGCAATCGTGCGGCTGGACCGGATCGATGACCCTGCGGCGGTGACGGTCGAGGGCCGTCCTGTGCAGCTGACGCTGCCGGCCTGGGCAAGCTACACGTTTGGCGAATCGGCAGCCGCTGAGTAGCCTTATCCGCCCACCAAATGCTGGGGGCACGCCCTCGTGGTTAGACAGGCTCACCATGAGGGCTGCTGCAGCTCCTGTGAGGACCTCATGGTGAGCTTGTCGAACCACGAGGTCCGGGCGGGCGGGGATCAATGGCGAGGGGGAAAGAACGGGCCTGGCAGCGGATGCTTTCGGGCCGGCGGCTCGACATCCTCGATCCCTCCCCGCTTGATGTCGAACTCTCCGACATTGCCCACGGCCTCGCGCGTGTCGCTCGGTGGAACGGGCAGACGCAGGGCGACTACGCATTCTCGGTAGCGCAGCATTCAGTACTGGTGGCCGAGCTTTTCGCCCGTCTGCAGCCTGGCGCCAGCGCCGAGGAGAAGCTCTACGCGCTGCTGCACGATGCGCCAGAGTACGTCATGGGCGACATCATCTCCCCGTTCAAAACCGCGATGGGCGGCAACTACAAGGAGGTGGAGACCCGCCTCCTTGCGGCGATTTACCTGCGATTTTCGCTTAAGGCCGCGCCCGCTGCCCTGGTCCAGAAGCTGATCAAGCGCGCCGATCGCGAGGCGGCCTATCTCGAGGCGACTCACCTTGCCGGGTTCGAAGCCACCGAAGCGCGGAAGTTCTTCGGCGAACCGGCGCTGCCCATTTTCGAGATCGATGGGTTCGAACGGTTGATCCGCCCATGGCCGGCGCGGGAAGCCTACGAACAGTTCGTCGCCGCATTCGAGGCCCTGAGCGCGGGCCTTCCGCCGCCGGGTTAACACTAACTTAAGAAGTGCTTTGACCGGCGGGTACCGGATGGTTGATGAAGCGTTAACGCTTGTCCCAAAACGGTCAGGATCTCGCCATGGAGAAGTATCTTCGCCCCGCGGCCATCGGCGTCGGCATCGGCACGATCGCCTCGATCATGATCGCCCTGGCTAGCCAGCTGCCGCCCGCAATGGCCAACGAGCAGCCCCTGCGGACACTGACCTCGACGATGGACGAACTGGTCCCGCGCCGGATCAATGTCGCGAACCTCGTCCGATTCGATGACGATGCCTACCTGGTGACGGTGGATCCCAGCGTCTCGCTCGAGCCCGTCAGCACCACGCGGGTATCGAAGATCGGTTACGGCAAGCGCAGCGTGGTCACGATCTCGCGGACGGCAACCGGCGTCTATTCGAGCGACGCGATGCTGTCGCCGCACGTAAAATACCCCGGCATCGAGGTGCAGAGGGTCGACGCGCGCGAGCTCGCCGAGCAGAGCATGCTGACGTACTGGCTGCGCCAGGGCGGGTGGGAGGTGGCCCAGCCATCGCGTCCGGCGGGATCGTTCATCGTCCTGCGCTAAGCGCTTGGTGTCAGCCGAAGCGCCAGTTCCGCTTGAACTGATAGCAGCCGTGCAGGCCGATCTTGGTGACCTTCTTCATGCGCGGCGCCCAGTGCGGGTAGACGTAGCTCGCGTGATAGTGCGTCGCCTTGCCGACTTCGGGCACGGTGAGCTTGCCGCTGACCACGCCCTTGGCGATCTCCTGCGCCTGCTTCCACGACTTGCCGTCCACCACCCGCTCGGGAATGCCGTCACAGGCGAATGAGAACTGGCAGGCATTGCGCATGTGCTGGTTCTGGAAGACGACGCCGCAGATCGTGTTGGGGTAGAGGCGGTGGTGCAGCCGGTTGATCACGACCTGAGCGACCGCGACCTGACCCTTGTAGCTCTCGCCGCGCGCTTCGAAGTAAACGGCCTGCGACAGGCACCAGAGATCACGCTCCGAAACGGCGTTGCCGCTCGCGTCGACGGGGGCGGCATCGAAGGTCGTAAGCGGGGCGTCGGCCCGCGCGTAGGCGAGTTCCTCGGAGAGGACGACCGGCACCGGAGCGCCAGCGCCGGGTGCGATGGATTCGATCGCGCTCAGCGCCTGCGAGGCGGGAGCCGGCCCGAGTGAGGCAACGGCGATTCGCGGCGCCGGGCCGCCCGGGACCGGTGCCTTGGGGGTGGGCACCACAGGTACGGGATCGGCGAAGGCGCTGGCCCGCAGGGACGCGAGCTGGAGACGTGCTTCCCCGAAGCCGCGGGCGAACTCCAGGGGATCGGGCGTGATGCGGGCGCGGTTCTGCTTTGCGGCGCGGTTAGGCCCGGTGAACGTGCCCAGCTGCTGGAACATCGCGTTGACCGAACCGGTGATCGTCACGTCGGTTCCGTTGCGCGACAGGGTCGCGGCTACTGGCCCGGGAGTCGCGAGGATCCCGTAGGCGGGCCCCTGCGCGCCCGAAATAAAGGCACCATAGCCGATGAGAGAAGCACCGACCGCAACGACCAGATTGAAGATGGGATGGGACCGGCGGGGACGCGAGGTGCGCAGCTGCCGGTAGGTGGTGGGCCGGTGACTCTGGTCCATCAGGAACGCTTACTCACGCAACGCAACGCATACTTCCGGCGAACGCACCCACTCCCCCTACGGGGGGATCGGGGCCACGATGAGACCCGAATGTGGATAAAATGCCGTTGAAAATGATAATGGGCGAACAGGGTTAGTGGCGGGTAAACGGGAGCGATGCACTGACCTGAGGGTAGGTCGAGAGAGCGGAGTGCACGGACCTCGTGGTTAGGCAAGCGGCACACCGGGGGCGCCGGGCGCCCCGGG
>JAEZBF010000406.1 GCA_023427545.1 Pseudomonadota bacterium | reverse complement strand
CCCGGGTGGAGCAGGGTCGAGCCCTGCCGGGTCTTGCCCACGACGTCGGCGAAGACGTAGTCCGACTCGACTTCCCGTAGCACGGTGATGTCCGCGCTCGCGCCAACGCCGATGTGCCCGAGGTCGGGACGGCGGATGGCCTGCGCTGGCCGGCTCGTCGACATGCCGATGACCTCCGGCAGCGTCAGCCCGCAGTTGAGAAGCTTGCTCATGGTGTGGAGCAGGTCGAAACCCGGCCCCTCGATCGCGATGACGTGGACGTCCGACGAGATCAGGTCGGGCTTAAAGCCGTCCTCGAGCGCTTTCTCGGCGGTGTCGTAGCCGAAGGCGCCCATGCCGTGCGCGATGTCGAACAGCACGCCGCGTTCGCGCGCGTTGCGGACCGCGGGCAGAACCTTGCCGTCGGCGCCGATGGCCGAGTTCGGCTCGGGACGATAGCAGTGGGTCAGGATGTCGCCGGGCCGCAGCAGGTCGACCACATCGGAGTAGCTCGGCGGCGGATGGCCGATGTGGCACATCAGCGGCAGGCTCACCGCATTGGCGGCTTCGAGCGCCAGCTCCAGCGCCCCGAGGCCGAGATCGCCGGTCACGAGGCCGCCGATCCGCACCTTGACTCCGATAATGCGGTCGCGGTTCGCTTCGATCTTTTCGACGCAATGATGCACCGGCAGCATGGAGCGCGCCGTCGCTTCGCCGATCTGGACGTCCTTGTCGAAGCCGAAAATCCCCGGGAAGGAGATGTTGAGGAACGCGAGGATCCGGTACGGCGAGTGCGCCATCACGTAGTCGCGGAAGCCGTCGTAGTTGCCGGCGCCCGCACTCCCCGCGTCGATCAGCGTGGTGATCGCCGCCCGCCGCGCCACCAGCCCAGGGTCGACGCTGAGCGAGGTCGCCTTGTGGTAGACGTGGGTGTGGATATCGATGAGCCCGGGCGCGACGACACAACCGGCGACATTCCGCACCCGCGCCCCGTTCGCCGCGATCTCCGGCCCCACCGCCGCAATCCGCCCGCCCTTGATCGCGACATCCAAGATGCCATCGATGCCGTTCCGCTCGTCGATGACGCGCCCGCCCTTGAGGACGAGGTCGAAGCTCGAGCCGGCGCCCGCTGATGTCATCACGCTCTCCGGAGTTTTGGGGCGGGGGCGGTCCGCCGCTCAGGCGAGCTCGACCACCCGCTCTTCGTTGATGCTCTGTTCGGCGGCGAGCACGATGCGCAGGCTGTTGACCGCCGCATCCATTGACTCGCTAAGGTCGAGATCCTCGTTGATCGCCTTGAGGAAAAACGCCTGCTCGCGGTCGCAGAGGTCCTGGTGGTTGGGCTCGTCCTCGGTCGAGATGAACTCGTCCTTGCGCACGAAGTTCTTGTCCGGCCCGACTTCGGCGTGGTGGTACTGGATGCGGTCGGTCTTGGTGTGGCGGTCGATGTCCGCCGAGTCCGAGACGTCCTCGAGCTGGTCCTTGTTCTCCGAGTGGCCCGGCACGATCGAAACCGCGCCCTTGGGCCCCACCACGTCCTTCACGAAGAACGCGACCTCGCTCATCATCGGGCCCCAGCCGGCTTCGTACCAGCCTACCGAGCCGTCATCGAAGGTCACGTGCAGGTGCCCATAATTGGGCTTGGCGGCGTCGTCCCAGAGCTTTGCGCCGATGCCGTGGACGCGCACCGGCTTGGCACCGGTCAGCTGGCACATGACGTCGACATAGTGCACCCCGCAATCGACGATGGGGATGAGGCTGTCGATCAGGTTCTTGTGCCACATCCAGGCCGGGCCATTGCTCTGCTGGTTGAGATTGAGCCGCATCACCAGCGGTTTGCCCAGCGTCTGGCCGAGCTCGATGAACTTCATCCACGAGGGGTGGACGCGCAGGATATAGCCGAGCACCAGCTTGCGGTTGGTCTCGCGCGCGGTGGCGACCACCTCCTCGGCGTCCTCGTTGTTGGTCGCGATCGGCTTTTCCATGAACACATGGGCGCCCGCCTTCATCGCCTTGATGGCGTATTCGGCGTGGCTGTTGGGCCAGGAGTTGATCGAAACCGCATCGGGCCTGGTCTCGGCCAGCGCGGTGTCGAAGTCCTCGTAGAGCGGGTAGCCGCCCAGCCAGTTCGGCAGGGTCGCGCTCTTGATCGACCGGCTCATCAGCCCGACGATCTCGAACCCGTCGTTGCGGTGATAGGCGCTGGCGTGGGACTTGCCCATGTTGCCCAGCCCCACGATCAGCACGCGAACCTTGTTGGGCATGACCCCCTCCGTTTTCCCGTTTCTTGATTGGCGGGCGGCACGGATGCCGCCCGCGGTAGTTTCAGCGCGTGCGATCAGCCCTGGATCGCCTGGTCGAACATGTGGGCCTTGAGGTCCTCCACGTTCACCTTGGCGAGGTCGTCGGGCAGCTTGTAGGCGAGCGCATCGGCCTTGACCTTTTCGTGGTCGAAGTCGTTGGCGGCTTCGATGCACTCGTTGGTGCAGACGTCCTCGGCCTTCACCGCCGTCTTCATCAGGCCGAGCTCGTGCACCTTGTCGAAGAAGGTCTGCCAGGCGGCCATGTCGTGCCAGCCCCAGCCCTTGCGCTTGGACATGTCGCCGCGCACCACGTTGAGGTTCTGGAGCAGCGACATGGCGCCCAGTTCGGGTCCGTTGGCCTGCGCCACCGACGGGAACTGCTGGAAGACCGCATCCACGGCGGCCATCGGGTTCTGGTAGGAAGCCTCCAGGCCCATCGACCAGGCGCGCAGGTACTTGTCGAGGAACGCCTTCTTGTCCGGGTCCTCGAGGTCGGCAGCACGCACCACGTAGGTGTTGGCGACGAGCGGCGAGCGCTGCACGCCTAGCCAGTATTCGAAATCACGGCCCTTCGAGATCCACTCGGCGCGCAGCCCTTCCCAGGCGAGGGCGGCATCGCCCTGTCCGCTGGCGAGGGCCGTGCCCCAGGTGGGCCAACCCGCTTCGACATACTTCACCTTGGAGATATCGACGCCCTGGACCGCCAGCATCTGATCAACGATCGACTGCCAGGCGGCCGAGCCGAGCAGGATGGTCTTGCCCTCGAGCGTCTTGAGGTCGTTGCTGCCCTCGCCCTTGCGGAAGGCGAGGCTGAAGGTGTCGAGCGCACCCCAGTGGAACACCGACTTGAGCTTCATGCCGTTCTCGAGCGCGAACGAGAAGACGCCCGGGGAGGGGAAGCCCATGTCTGCCTGACCGACGTCGACGAACTTGACCGTCGCCGTACCGTCCGAGGGACCCGGCTGCATGTCGGTCTCGACTCCGAGATCGTCGAAGTAGCCGAGCTTCTTGCCCATCCAGTAGCCGAAGTCGTCGAGCACCTCGAGGGTGCCGCGCGGCGAGATCCAGGTGAATTTCTGGTAGGGCTCGGCCATGGCCCGCCCGGAGCCCAGCACGGTGGCGGTGACGACGCCCGCGGCGCTGACCTGCAGGAAGGTCCGGCGGCTGAGCCCCGGCATTGTGGTCTTGAAGTCAGTCATTTTGGTCTCCCCTGAACGTATCTTGTCGTTGGTTGCACAATACTGCTTGGCCTTAAGCTTCCCAGCTCGCCCATTTCTTCCCGATCAGGAAGAACAGGACGTAGATGAGAATTCCCAGGATCGAGAGGATCACGACGACCGCGAAGAACTGCGGCATCTGGATCATCGAGGAATAGGACGTGAGACGGTTGCCGAGGCCGAAGCCGCCGCCGACCATTTCGGCGCCCACGGCGGTCAGGAGGCCGAAGATCGAGCCGACCATCAGGCCGACGAGGATCATCGGCAGCGCCATCGGCGCACGGACTTTCCAGAAGATCTGCAGCGTCGAGGCGCCATAGGAGCGCGCGAGCGCGATCTTGCCGCGATCGACACGACGGAAACCGGTCGCGGCATTGATCATCACCATCGGGCCGGCGGCGAGGGCGACGGCGATGATGCGGGGCGTGTAGCCGAAGCCAAACCTCAGGATCAGCAGAGGCACCAGCGCCAGCATCGGGGTCGTCACCAGCAGCAGGATGTACGGCGTGATGATCTTCTCGGCGAACGGAAACTGCGTGATCACCGCCGCCAGCACCAGTCCGATGCACGCGCCGATCGCGAAACCCGAGATGAGCTCGACCAGCGTATGTCCGAGATGGGGCAGGATCAGCGGGAACTCGGTCACCAGCGCCTGGGCGATCAGGCTGGGCGCCGGCATGATGTATTGCGGCACGTTGAACAGCCGGAGCAGCAGCTCGGCGCCGCCGATGACCACCACCGCCACCAGCACGATCGCCGCCACTTCCCTGGCCGAGCGGATCCCCGGTCCGGCAGCGAGCGCCGACATGTTGGCAACGCCGATGTCGCCGCCCACGCTAGGCTTGGCCTTGGAGAATTCCGGGATGGCGTCGGTGCTGTCCATCTGAAGTCTTACTGTGCCGCCTGCGCAACCCGGCGAGTGGCCGCTTTTGCCATGCTCTTTTGCTCGCCGATGATGTCGAGCTTGATCGCGTTCGTGAGGTCGAAGACCTCCTTGGTCGACATGATCTCGAAGGATCGCGGCCGCTCGAAGGTCACCGGATATTCCTTGGCGACCCGCCCGGGCCGCGCGCTCATGACGATGACCCGGTCCGACAGGAAGATCGCCTCGTCGATCGAGTGCGTGATGAGGACGATCGTCGTGCGGGTATCGAGGTAGATCTCCTCGACGAGGTGGTTCATCTCCTCTCGCGTAAAGGCATCGAGGGCACCGAAGGGCTCGTCCATCAGCAGGACCGACGGCTTGAAGGAGAGGGCGCGGACGAGCGCCGCGCGCTGCTGCATGCCGCCTGAGAGTTCGCGCGGCATGCGGGCGCCGAAGCCTTCCAAACCAACCCGGCGGGTGAGGCGCGCGATCCAGTCGCGATCCGGCTGCTGATGCTTGATCTCGAAGGGGAAGTTGATGTTGCTCTCGAGATTGCGCCAGGGCAGCAGGTTCGCATCCTGGAACACCATGCCGATCTCGGGACTGGGACCGGTGATGGGCGTTCCATCGAGCAGCACCTCGCCCGAGGTCAGGCCGTGCAGCCCCGACATCGACCACAGCAGGGTGGTTTTGCCGCACCCCGAAGGGCCGACGATCGAAACGATTTCTCCGGCGTTAACCGCGAGGCTGCAGCCATCGATGGCAACGAGATTGCCGGAGGCGGTCGGATAGACCTTTGTCGCCCCGCGCACCGCCAGCTTGGGCGTGGTCGAAGACCCCAGGTTCATGGCACCGCCGCGGCCCATCCTTGTCGCACGCCCCCATGCTGGCCGCACTCCCACGCGGCCATGAGTGAGTGTGTGACTATCCTACGGAGCGAGTCAATGCGGTCACGAGCGGTTTAGGCAGTTGCGACGTGGAGGCCGATTTTTTCTTGCCAGCTCTGTAAGTTTCCTACATCTCTGCTTCATCGGATGGACTGCCTACGAGGCAACGATGCTGGACGACGCGCCGCCGAGAACCACTGCGGACTACGACAAGCCGCTCCCCGACATCATCTCGCAGATCAAGGACAACTACGCCGAACTCCGGCCTGCGGAACGCCGGGTCGCCGATGTCGTGCTTGCCGACGTCTCCTTTTCGGTCGACGCTTCGAATGCCGAGATCGCGCGCCGCGCGGAAGTCAGTGAGCCGACGGTCACCCGTTTCTGTCGCGCGATCGGCTGCGAGGGCGTGCGGGACTTCAAGGTCAAGCTCGCGCAAAGCGTCGTCGTCGGCCGGCTTTACCTGACGCCGCGCGAGCACCCGCCGGTCGCCGCCGACAACGGCTCTCCGCTTTGGAACGTCGTTTTCGGGGAGGCCCGCAATGCGCTCAGCACGGTTGAGCGCCAGATCGATCCCGGCGATGTCATGCGCGCCGCAGACCTCGTCGCGAAAGCGCACCAGGTTGCCGTGTTCGGGCTTGGTGGCTCCTCGTCCGCCCTGGCGCTAGAGACGCAGTACCGGCTCTTCCGCTACGGCGTCGTCATCTCCGCGCACTCCGATCCCTACATCATGCGGATGACGGCTTCGACGCTCAGGCCGAACGACCTCGTCATCGCCATCTCCGCCACCGGCCGCAGCCGGGAGGTTATCGAAGCAGTCGAGCTGGCACGGCACTACCGCGCAAAGACGATCTGCATCACCGCGCCCGACACCGACCTGGCCCGCGTCTGCGATGTGGCGTTGACCGTCGAAGTCCCCGAGTACCCGGACACGATGAAACCGACGGCCTCGCGCTATGCCTTCCTCGCGATCATCGACCTCATCGCCGTCGCCGCGGGGTACCAGCTGGACAGCTCGGCGCTCGAAACCTTGCGGCGGATCAAGTACACCGTAGTGAGCCACCGCAAGGGCAGGGAATTCGAGCCGCTGGGCGACTGACGGATCAAACTGCACGAACCTGGGCAAGTCGGCTCTTCGAATACTGGTCATCCCAGCACACCGCCGCTTCCCAAGCTGCCGACGCTTGCATCGCGATGTCGTATGCGCGCTCGTCGAGACCTGCAGCGTTATTGGGCAGGGCCAAATCGAGGTCCGGTACATCGACGTGGGACTCGTCCCAGTCAATCATCGCCACCCGATCGGCGGTCATGCGGATGTTCCGCGGGTTCGGGTCGCCGTGGACGACAAAAGTCTGGTGCCCTGCGAGCCGCGCCCACGCAGCCCGGCATCGCGTGACGCCTTCTGGCGGCATCGCCCTGAGATCGATTCTCGTTCCGGTCTCGGCGCTCAGAAGGTCGATCGACGACTTCCAACCCGGGCGCTGCGGCCAGCTCTCGGTCAGCCGGTGCAGGCGTCGGAGTGTCTCCGCCACGCGGCGCCAGTCGGACGTGGTCTCCGGCGGTTCGCCTTCCACGTAACTCATCACCACCATGCCGTTCGCGAACATACGCCCGTCCCGAGTAGGGATTGGTACAGGCACGGCTAGACCCTCGCGGTCGAGGTATCGCAGGAGCTCGGTCTCCCAACGAAGGTCAGCGTCGCTCCTGGCGCCGACCCGAGCAACTGCGAGTTGCCCTTTGATGCGCACGCTCCATACGCCGTTGGCCACACCGCCAGCGAGAGGCTCGATGCGCTCGACATCATCACCCCAAAGTGCGAGTGCAGCCCATCGCGTCGACATCAGTGTTTTACTCCAGCCGCGATAGCGGCAAAGTCTCTCGGTTTGCTCGTCAACTCCCAAGGGTTTTTCAAGTGCAGTTTTTGTGCCGAGGACGTAAGCTCGCGGCACAAGTGTGGCCCGCAAACGACGGGCCAGAGCGACAAGAGCAAAGACAAGGGAGAGACGACATGTATTGGACATCGCCAAAGACGCTGGCGGCGGCGGGGCTCGCCGTAGCAGCGCTCGTCGGCACATCGGTCATGGCGCTGCCCGCCCAGGCTGCAACGCTGCGGATGGCCTGGTCGCAGGACGCCACCGGCCTTGATCCGCACAAGCAGACGGCGTTCTCGTCGCTGCGTCTGCTCGAGCTGGTTTACGAGCCGCTGGTCCGGCTCGATGCCTCCCTGAACGTCGTTCCCGCAATCGCCGATAGCTGGGAGTTCTCGGACGACGGGCAGACGCTCACCTTCAGGCTCAATGCCGATGCCAAGTTCTCGGATGGCGCGCAGGTCACCTCGGAAGACGTGAAGGCATCCTTCACCCGCCTGCTCGATGAGGCGACCGGTGCCGCGGCGCGCTCGAACTTCCTCTCCATCGCGAGCATCGATACGCCCGACCCGACGACCGTGGTGTTCCACCTCAGCCAGCCGGACGCACCGATCCTCGTCGCCATGGCGACGATCAACGCCGCCGTCGTTCCGGCAAGCGCGATCGCGGCGGGTACGATCGAGACAAAGGCCGTGGGCTCAGGGCCGTTCAAGCTCGATTCGTGGGATCCCAATTCCAAGGAAGTGCTGAGCGCCAATGCCGACTGGGCCGGCGGCGACGTCAAGATCGACGGGATCACCATCTCGGTGCTGCCCGACGAGACCGCGATCCTCGCTTCGCTCCGTGCCGGTCAGACGGACTTCGCCCTGCTCAACGATCCGCTGGTCGCAACGCTCGTGCCCAACGAGGCGAACCTGCAGCTCAACGCCATACCGGGGCTTGCCTACAACGTGCTGCAGCTCAATCCGGCCCGCAAGCCGATGGACGACCTCAAGGTGCGCCAGGCGATCTCCTGTGCCGTGAACCGGCAGGAAGTCCTCGACACCGCGCTGGTCGGCGAGGGCAAGGTGACCGGGCCGCTGACCATGCCGGCCTATGCTTCCGACCCGAGCACGCTCTTCTGCTATACGCAGGATCTCGAGAAGGCCAAGCAGCTGATGAGCGAGTCGAGCTCGCCCAACGGCTTTACCGCCAAGGTCATTGCCGCGACCGGCGAACCGCCTGTCGCCTCGTCCGAAGCGCAGGTGCTGCAGAGCCAGCTCGCCGAGATCGGCGTCAAGCTCGAGATCGAGCTGATGGAACTCAATGTCTATGTCGACCGCTGGCTCGCCGGCGACTTCGACATGGCGGTGGCCCAGAACGGCGGCCGTCCGGACCCCTATCCGATGTACAACCGCTACTTCACCAAGGACGGCAACCTGCAGAAGGTCTCCAACTTCGTCGACGACGAACTCGACAGCCTGCTGCAGCAGGGCCGCGTCGAGACCGACGTCGCCAAGCGCAAGGAGATCTTCCAGAAGTTCGAGGCGCGGCTTGCAGAGCTCTCGCCCTGGGTTTGGCTCTCGACCTCGAACACCTACACGGCCCAGCTCAAGACCGTGCACGGTTTCGAGCCGTCGCCGACGGGCACGCTGTTCGGCCTGAGCAAGGTCACCATCGACTGACGGGACTGTCGCAAAACCTCCCTCGTGCTCGGCACGGGGGAGGGGCGACTGAGACTGCCGGGACAACCGCATGAACTACGTCACCCAGCGGCTGCTCACCTTTCCGCTGATCCTGCTCGGCGTGTCGGTTCTCGTCTTCTTCGCCATCCGCCTTGTGCCCGGCGATGCGATCACCGCCATGCTGGGCACCGAAGCGGGTCTCCTCACACCCGCGCAGCGGCAGTCGCTGGCGGCCTATTTCGGCATCGATCAGCCGGCCTACGTGCAGTACTGGCGCTGGCTCACCGGTCTGTTCGAGGGCAATTTCGGCATCTCGGCCACCTATGGCCGGCCGGTCCTCGGCGTCATCCTCGAACGTTTCCCGCTGACGTTCGAGCTTGCGATCATCTCCATGGTCATCGCCCTGGCGGTGGGGATACCCGCAGGCGTCTATGCCGCAACGCACAACGAGCGCGCGTCCGATCTCCTGGTGCGGCTCCTGGCCATGATCGGCCAGTCGACGCCCAGCTTCGTTTTCGCTCTCCTCATCATCTACGTTCTGTCGGTCTACTTCGGCATGCTACCGGCCATGGGCACCTTCACCCCGCTCTGGGTCGACCCGCTCGCCAATCTCGGGCAGATGATCTTCCCCGCCATGACCCTCGGCTTTGCCTTTGCCGCCTCGGTCACGCGCATCTCGCGCTCGGCCATGCTCGACGTTCTCAGCGACGACTACATCCGCACCGCGCGGAGCAAGGGCGCCCCGCCGCGCAGCGTGATATGGCAGCACGCCTTACCAAACGCGCTGATTCCGGTTGTCACTTTAAGTGGTGTCGAATTCGGCTATCTGCTTGGCGGTGCAGTGATTGTCGAAGAAATTTTTGCTCTCCCCGGCCTCGGCCGCCTCGTCCTCGATGCGATCAACCAGCGTGACTATGCGCTCGTGCAGGGCACAGTGTTGTTCATTGCCCTCTGCTTCCTCATTGTGAACCTGCTGGTCGATCTCGCCTACATCGCCCTTGATCCACGCATCCGGCTCGGACGCCAATGAGGCATCTGCTTGGCGCCATTGCCCGGCACCCGAGCGGGCGCATCGGCGCTGCGATTATCCTTGTCTACCTGCTCGCGGCCATCCTGGCCGCGGCAGGGCTCACGCCGCATGATCCGCTGCAGCAGTTCCGCATCGACCGGCTCAAACCGCCAAACGGCGTCTACTGGATGGGAACCGACCTGCTCGGCCGCGACACGATCAGCCGGTTGATGCTGGGCATCGGCCAGAGCTTCACCGTCGCGTTTTCCTCGGTCGCATTGGCGACCATTGCGGGCACCATCATCGGCCTCCTGGCCGCCTGGTTCGGCGGTCTGTGGGACGGCGTTCTAATGCGCGCGATGGACGTGCTGCTCGCGTTTCCGGCAATCCTACTTGCGATGCTGGTCGTCGCCATCGCTGCCCCGGGAACGCTCACCAGCATCACCGCCATCGGCATCGTCTACACGCCGATCTTTGCACGCGTGGTGCGCGGCCCCGCGCTGTCGCTCAAGCGGCGCGAATTTGTCGACGCGGCGCGCACGTTTGGCAGCTCACCCGGGTACATTCTCAGCCGGCACCTTCTGCTCAACCTCGTTGCGCCGCTCACGGTGCAGGTCACGCTTGCGCTTGCCTGGGCACTGCTGACGGAGGCGAGCCTCAGCTTCCTTGGCCTTGGCACACAACCACCGGCGCCATCCCTTGGCGTGATGCTCAGCGACAGCCGCAACCTCATGCAGCAGGCGCCCTGGCTGATGATCTTTCCGGGCCTGACGATCATGTTCGGCATCCTCGGCTTCAACCTGTTCGGCGACGCTCTGCGGGATATCCTTGATCCTCGGATGGAGCGACGATCGGCATGAACGCGCTGCTGTCCGTCCGAGATCTGCACGTCGGCTTCGGGCGCGACCCCAAAGCGAACGAGGTCGTGAAAGGTGTCAGGTTCGACCTTGAGCCGGGCCGAACACTCGCCATCGTGGGGGAGAGCGGGTCAGGAAAGTCCGTCACAGCGCTCAGCATCAACCGGCTGGTCGACTTCGGCGGCGGCCAGATCACTGGCGGCAGCATCCTGCTGCAGCGTCCTGAGGGAACCACCCTCGATCTCACCACTGCTTCCGAGCCGGTTCTGCAGCGCGTCCGCGGTCGCGAGATCGGCATGATCTTCCAAGAGCCGATGACCTCGCTCAATCCTGTGCACACGATCGGTGCGCAGATCGAGGAGGCCTTCCGGTTGTCGCGCGGCCTGCGAGGAGCCGCCGCGACGGCAGCTGCCAAGGAAGCGCTGGAACGCGTACGCATACCCGATGCCACGCAGCGGCTTAACTATTACCCACACCAGCTCTCAGGGGGCATGCGGCAGCGCGTGATGATCGCCATGGCGCTGGCGAGCAGGCCGCGACTGCTGATCGCCGATGAGCCGACAACCGCACTTGATGTCACCGTGCAAGCTCAGATCATGGCGCTGCTTTCCGAGCTTCGCGACGAACTCGGGATGACCATGATCTTCATCACCCATGACGTGGGTCTCGTCGCCGGCATTGCCGATGACATCATGGTCATGCAGAACGGGATCGTGGTCGAGCAGGGATCAATCGACGCTGTGCTGGACGATCCCCGTCACGAGTACACCCGTCATCTCCTCAAAGCGGTGCCCCACTTCAGCGGCGGGCGGGCGACGCGCGCAGCGCCGTCGTCGAAGAACCGTCCCGCGGTCGTGTCAGTCGAAAACCTGGTCGTGCGGTTCCCTGCACGCAAGACGGCGTTCCGTCGCTCCGGCGCCGTGCATGCCGTCGACGGCGTCGATTTCGAGATCGCGCCAGGTGAGACGCTTGCGATCGTCGGCGAAAGCGGATCGGGCAAGTCGACGACTGCCCGGGCTATCGTGGGGCTTTTGCCCGCCACTCGCGGGAGCGTCAGCGTAAGGTCATCGCGCACTGGCCGTCCCGTGCAGATGGTCTTCCAGGATCCCTTCGCCTCGCTCAA
>JAEZBF010000376.1 GCA_023427545.1 Pseudomonadota bacterium | reverse complement strand
ATTCATTAGCTATGCCGCCATCCCGGCCATTGGCCTCTGGATCGGCGCCCGTAGCTCAGCTGGATAGAGCACCAGACTACGAATCTGGGGGTCAGGAGTTCGAATCTCTTCGGGCGCGCCAATTCTTTTCACATATCGCTAGTTCGGATGCCCTTGTTCAGAGGCTGAGCAAGCCACCTGCTGTCGCGCTGGAATTCATGCTCTAGTCGAGCATGGACACCGAGTTAGCCAGGACATTCCTCGAGATCGTTTCGGCCGGCAGCTTCGTGCGTGCTGCCGAGCGCCTGAATGTTGCGCAGACAACGGTAAGCGCGCGGATTCGCACCCTCGAAGAGCGGTTGGGGCGCCCACTCTTCGTCCGCAACAAAAGCGGGGCCACGCTAACGCCGGCAGGTGAGCAGCTGCTGCGCTATGCACCCACCTTTGTGCAGCTCTGGCAGCGCGTACGCCATCAGGTCGCGGTGCCTGCCGGACATCGATCGGTGCTTGCGATCGGGAGCGAAGTGAGTCTGTGGCAGCCGCTGCTGCTGGATTGGGTGCTCTGGATGCGTCGCAACCACGCCGACCTCGCGCTCCGGGTAAGCGTCGACGTCCCGCAGGACCTGATCAATCAGGTGGCCGCGGGGCTGGTCGATGTCGCGGTGCTCTACTCCCCACCGCATCGACCCGGGCTGAAGATCGATCTCCTGATCGAGGAGAAGCTGGTCATGGTGACTGCCGATCCGGTCTCTGGCGACAACAGCGACGCCGCGATCGTCGGGGTCGATTGGGGACCGAATTTCGCTCGAGACCACAGCGCAAGCTTCCCCGACGCGGAGCTGCCGGGCGTTTCCTTCAACCTTGGCCCGCTTGCGTTGAGCTATATCCTCGCGGCCGGAGGCTCCGGGTACGTAAGGATGCGCGCCGCCGAAGCGCATTTGAACTCTGGCCGTTTGCGCCTGGTGCCGGGCATGCCGCAGTTCTCGTACCCGGTTTACGCCGTGTACTCGGCGGAATTGGCCGACAGCCTGATCCAACCGGCACTGGAGGGACTGCGAACCGTGCGCGCCGGTCAGGCGACCTCGGCGGAATGAACTTGGCCGCTACACGTCTGGCAAAATAAAAAGGCCCGGATTCCTGACCCGGGCCCTCTCCTGGATGAGGGCTCGGCTATGCCTTCGAGAGCGCCTGCTCGACGTCGGCGATGATGTCATCGATGTGCTCGATGCCAACCGAGATGCGGACGAGATCCTCCGAGACACCCGCGCGGGCGAGTTCCTCGGGGCCGAGCTGCCGGTGGGTCGTCGAGGCAGGATGGCAGGCCAGCGACTTGGCGTCGCCGATGTTGACGAGGCGCAGGATCATCTGGAGCGCGTCGATGAAGCGGGCGCCGGCCTCGGCTCCACCCTCGATGCCGAAGCTGATGACGCCCGAGGCGCGGCCCTTGGTGATGCGGCTGGCAACGGCATTGTACTTGCTGTCGGGCAGCGCGGCGTAGTTCACCCAGGGCACCTTGGGGTGGCGCGAGAGATAGTCCGCCAGGGCCTCGGCGTTATCGCAGTGCCGCTCCATGCGCAGGCCGAGCGTCTCGAGCCCCATGAGGAACAGGAAGGCGTTGTGCGGCGAGAGCGCCGCCCCGGTGTTGCGCAGCGGCACGACGCGGCAGCGGCCGATATAGGCCGCGGGCCCGAGCGCCTCGGTGTAGACGACGCCGTGGTAGGACGGGTCCGGCTCATTGAGGACGGGAAAGCGCCCCTTATTGGCCTTCCAGTCGAACTTGCCGGAATCGACGATGACGCCGCCGATCGAGTTGCCGTGCTCGCCGATGTACTTGGTCAGGGCGTGGACGACGATATCCGCACCGAAGTCGAACGGGCGGCAGAGGTAGGGGGTCGCCACCGTATTGTCGACGATGAGCGGCACGCCATGCTTGTGCGCGATCTGGGCCAGCCGCTCGATGTCGACGACATTGCCCGCCGGGTTACCGATCGATTCGCAGAACACCGCCTTCGTCTTGTCGTCGATCAGCTTCTCGATGGCATCGAAATCGTCCGCCGCCGCCATGCGCACTTCGATCCCCTGGCGGGGAAAGCTGTGCATGAAGAGGTTGTAAGTGCCGCCGTAGAGCTGGCTGATCGAGACGATGTTGTCGCCAACACCGGCGATGGCCTGTATCGAGTAGGTGATCGCGGCCATCCCCGAAGCCACGCAGAGCCCGGCTATGCCCCCCTCCATCTCCGCGACGCGCGCCTCGAGCACCGCCGTCGTGGGGTTCATGATGCGGGTGTAGATGTTCCCCGGCACGGCGAGATTGAAGAGGTCCGCGCCGTGCTGGGTGTTGTCGAACGTGTACGATGTGGTCTGGTAGATCGGCACCGCTGCGGCCTTGGTCGTAGCCTCGGGCGTGTAGCCGTGATGGAGGGCAAGCGTTTCTAGCTTCATCGTCGATCCTTTGTCAGAAGTGAAAGGGTGGTGATAGGGCTGGCCGACATGGCCGCGCCGGCAAACCGAGCTGGCTACCCTAGCATGGCGCCGGCTTGCTAACCGGCCTTGGGGCGAACGGCCGGTCCGAGTCCTAGCTCATCGAACATCGCCATCTGAAAACTCTGCGCCACCCGGTTGGCCTTCACCATGAAGGCCGCGGTACTGCGCTCTGTGCCCACCTCTAGCGCGGTTTGCTCGAACAGCGTGAGCCAGCGCCCGAAATCTTCGCGGGTAATCCCCCTCAGGGCAATATGCTTGGGCATCGGCGATCCCGAATATCGGCCGCTGAGAAGCATGAGCGAGGACCAGAAGTCGATCATGCGCAGGAGATGTTCTTCCCAGTCGTCGCCCAGCACCGACAGGAAGATCGGGCCAAGGCGCTCGTCATCCCGGATGCGGCCGTAGAACCTGCGCACCAGACGCTCGATCATCTCCTCGGTGATGCCATTCGCATCGGGGATCGTCGCGCGGACACTACCTGCCGGCTCGGCCCTCTTGAACGCCTGAACCACCAAGGACTGCCGCATGGCGGCCAGCAGCTGGCGGGTGGGTCCTTCCGGTACACGCGGGAGCAGCCGGCCGAGCCGGTCCATGACTTCGGCCTCGATGGCCTTCAACGATACTGCCTGAGGAGGCTCGGATGTCTGACCGTTCCGACTATCCGAGCCGACGCTCAGGGTCTGCAGTCCCAGCACACAAGCCGCAATCGGGTAGGCTGACTCCGCAAAGGGTGGCCACTCTTGCGCATCGCCTTGGCCCTTTCCGACGGTTCCAATAAGGGCCCGACGCATGAGGCCCTTCAAGGTGCCGAGTTCATCGGCAAGCTCCGCCTCGTCCATCATCCCCATGTAGGCGCCACCCATCTCCCCGGCATAGCAGACAGCCGAGCTCGACTCCGCCACGTCCTCGATTGGGCGCGCTACATTCATCAGCTCGTCTGCAGCCGTCACAATTGCCTTGATCCGCTCCCCCGCTGGCTGGACCCTGGTGATCCTGCCCACGCCGGTTCCGGAATAGAGCGCCATCAGGTCGAGTTCGCCGGTCGTGGAGCGCAGCGGAGAGTCGGTGCTGAACAGCACGATTGGCCGACCATCGTCTTGCCCGATGACCATCCGTTCTGCAGTGGCCGGATCTCCACGCAAACCTGCTGTCACGTCGCTTTTCAGCACCCGTACCTTCGCGCCTGGTGGCCAGTTGATCTGGTAGATGTCGGTGAGAACGGTGTCGGCACCCCGGGCACCGAGCAGCCGCTCCTTATGGACGGAATGGGCGAACGATTCCGGCGTGGCGATCAGCGCCGTTCCGAGCACGATACCGTCGGCGCCCAGTGCCATGGCCGTCAGGAGGTCGCCTCCTGTCGCCAGACCTCCCGCAGCGAGCGTCGGCACCGACACTGCCTGAGCAACCTGGGGCAACAGGTCGGCGAGCCTGGTCGTGCCGCGGACATGTCCGCCCGCCTCGCATCCTTGGGCGATGATCACCTCGGCTCCCGCGCGCTCGGCCGCGATCGCCTCCGCGCTGGAGCTGACCTGGTAGGCGACGCGCACACCGGCGTTGCTAAACCGCGAGACGATCTCCGCATCGATGTCCCAGAACAGCGCAACCCAGGGGACCGCAAGCTCTATGCAGGTGCCGATCTGGCGCTCCAGCAAGATCCTCTCGGTAGCGGCGGGGATGATGTTGACGCCGAACCGGTCATGACCGGCATCCCTTAGTCGAGCGACCTCTTGAGCAATCAGTTCCGGCGGTTCCCGAACCATGCCGAGGAACCCGAACCCACCTGCTTCCGCGACAGCGGCAACGAGCTCCGAACGCGCCACGCCACCCATGCCCGCAGAAACAATGGGCAGGTGGCATCCAAGCGTGTTGAAGATCCTGGATTGGCTAAGTCGTCTCACATCCACCTCGTCGGCGCGGCCACAGCCCTACTGCCAAAAGCCGACCGCTGCCACTACGTCCGGCGATAAACGCGTTCACGCGCCGGCTTCCGTCGCCACCAGGATCCACTCGGGCGCGCTTGATCTCAGTTCCCGTTCGAACGTCCAGAGTTCCGCGAGCTCGATGACGCGCTCAGGGTGGCCGACGATCACCTTGCCGTCCCTGTCGCGTGTGACCGACACCATTCCCGAAACGAAGCGGACATCGATCCAAGCCATACCCTCGGCCAGCCCGGCGTCCACCAACTCGACCGAGCGGAACCCTATGAACGTCGTCGAAAGCATCTCGCCCCGGGCCTTTCGCTCGGCGATCGCCGCCTCGAACGCTGCGCGAACGTCGGGGGAGAGGAGGTGGCCGTGTTCGCTCAGGTTGCCTGAGGCGAAGGCGGCGACGATGAGCTCATAGGCGAGCTTGGCCCCGTTCGTGAATTCATCGATGTTGCCGTATCCCGCACTGCGGCAGATCCGCCTCAAGCTCTGTTCGAGCGGCGTTGTCGTTTCCGCCGGACCCGAGGGGCGGACGGAGCTCGTAGCGAAGCCGGCTATCGCTTCCAGAGGAACACGCGACTGCTCATCCTGGCTGGCGGGAGGAGGGTGGGCCTGGTGGAACAGCTTGAGCGAAAACAGCACGATTGCGGTGGTGAGGAGAAGATCGAGCAGCAGGAAAGCCATGGCAATACTCCAACCGGATTGGGTCGCGGCTCATCGATCGAACCGGGGCAGGGTATCGAACTGATGCTGCGGCGGCGGTGAGGGCAGCGTCCATTCGAGCGTCGTGGCACCTGGTCCCCACGGGTTGCCCGATGCCCTCCGCCTGCGGGCAAACGCCTCGGCGATCATCACGAGAAAGACAAGGAAACCCGCGGTCGATATATAAGCGCCGATCGAGGAAACGAGGTTCCACAACCCATACGCGTCCGGGTAGTCCACGTATCGCCGGGGCATGCCCGAAAGTCCCAGGAAATGCTGCGGGAAGAAGACGACGTTGACGCCGATGAACATCAGCCAGAAATGCAGGCTGCCCAGCCGCTCGCTGTAGAGGTAGCCGGTGATCTTCGGGAACCAGTAGTAGAAGCCGGCAAAGATCGCGAAGGCCGATCCCAGGGACAGCACGTAGTGAAAGTGCGCGATGACGTAGTAGGAATCGTGCAGCGTCCGGTCGACCCCGGCGCTGGCGAGCACCACGCCGGTGACGCCCCCGAGGGTGAACAGGAAGATGAAGCCGATCGCCCACAACATGGGTGTCCTGAAGCTGATCGATCCGCCCCACATCGTCGCGATCCAGGAGAACACCTTGATGCCGGTGGGCACCGCGATCACCATCGAGGCGGTCATGAAGTACGACTGCACGTCGAGGGAAAGCCCCGTGGTGAACATGTGGTGCGCCCAGACGATGAAGCCGATGAACCCGATCGCAAGCATCGCGTAGACCATCCCGAGGTAGCCGAAGATCGGCTTCCTCGAGAACGTCGACGTCACGTGGCTGATGATCCCGAACGCGGGCAGGATCATGATGTACACTTCGGGGTGGCCGAAGAACCAGAACAGGTGCTGGTAGAGAATGGGGTCACCACCGCCGCCGGGGCTGAAGAAAGTGGTCCCGAAGTTGCGGTCTGTGAGCAGCATGGTGATCGCTCCGGCCAGGACCGGCAACGCGAACAGCAGCATGAAAGCGGTGACCAGCACAGACCAGGCGAACAGCGGCATCTTGTGCAGGCTGAGTCCCGGCGCCCGCATGTTGAAGATTGTGGTGATGAAGTTGATCGCGCCCAGGATCGACGAGGCTCCGGCGAGGTGCACCGAGAGGATGACGAAGTCGACGGCCGGGCCGGGTTGTCCCGAGGTCGAGAACGGGGGGTAGAGCGTCCAGCCGCCGCTGTGGCCGTTCGATCCGGCGGGACCCTCGACGAAGAGCGAAATGAGGAACAGCGCAAACGCGGCGACCAGCAGCCAGAACGAGATGTTGTTCATGCGGGGGAACGCCATGTCGGGCGCGCCGATCATCAGCGGCATGAACCAGTTGCCGAAGCCACCCATCAGGGCCGGCATCAGCACGAAGAAGATCATGACCAGTCCATGCGCGGAAACAACCGCGTTGTAGAGGTCGGTGTCGTGGAAGATCTGCAGCCCGGGTTGCTGCAGTTCGAACCTAATGAGGAATGAGAGCCCTACGCCGAGGCATCCGGCGACGATGGAAAAGATGAAGTAGAGTGTCCCGATATCCTTGTGGTTCGTCGAGAACAGCCAGCGCTCGACAAACGCGGTGCGAGCGGTTTCCTCTGGCGCAAGCGTGAGCATTCGGTCTCTCCAGGCTGCGACGCGCACGCGGATAGGCGACTAAGCGACGGCGCCGAGTGACCTTAGGAACTGCTGGTTGTAGCGGTCAAACGAACTTTATAGCTGCTTGAGTGCAGGAAAATTGCTCAGCTCTAACCATGCCAAGCAGCATGCGGTCGGTTGCAGAAGCGATAACCAAAATCACGCTCGGCGCGGTCGCGCGCTGCAGACAACTCGGGAACCTTCTCCGGCGAGCGACATCCCATGTGTGATCCAGGAGGTGGAAGATGCCGTTCCGTGCCGAGCTGTTGAACGTCGAGAACGTCACCCACAACGTGCGCCGTTACACCCTCGCCAGGCCGGCCGGTTACACCTTCGAGCCGGGCCAGGCCACCGAGGTCGCCATCGACAGGAATGGTTGGCGCGAGCAAAAACGGCCCTTCACTTTCACCTCGCTTCCGAGTTGGGAGCACCTCGAGTTCACCATCAAGAGCTACAGGGAACGCCCCGGAGTGACCAATGAGCTGTGGACCCTCAAACCGGGCGATGCGCTGCTCCTGAACGACGTGTGGGGCACCATTACGTACAACGGGTCGGGCACGTTCATCGCCGGCGGTGCCGGGGTGACGCCGTTCCTCTCCATTCTGCGCCACCTCAGGTCACAGGACCGGCTGGCAGGGCATCGGCTGATTGCCTCCAATCGAACCCGGGAGGACATCATCCTGCGCGAGGAGTTCGAGGCAATGCGGGGCCTTGAGACGCTATGGACCGTCACCCGGGACCCAGAAGCGCCCGGCGTGCTCCACCAGCGGATTGACGACGGCTTCCTTCGCCGTCACGTCAACGATTTCGGCCAGAAGTTCTACCTCTGTGGTCCCGATAAGATGGTTGGTCAGCTTCGCACGGTCCTGACCGGTCTGGGCGCTGACATAGCTAGCCTGACCTGGGAGAAGTAATTCGTCCCACCTGTACCCGGGCCAGCCGTTGACAACCTGGCGCGAGCGACTACCTAGGCTTTATGAGCCCGCATCGCACTTCGATGGACACGCGCGCCTGCCCGGGTTGCCTCTTGGCAGGACTCTAGCCCTAAGCCAGCGCCGCACGCGCCGGGCTTAGGGAACGTCTCAGCAGCTCCGCTTCTTCGAGAAATCGCGCCGCCCTTTGTTCCGGCGAGCGAGCTCCGTGCGCCCTTCATACGATCCATCAACTGCCAACACGCTCAGCGTGGAGGAATCGCCATGCACCCGCATTCTCTTGAGCACGTGCTCACAGCCCTTCCAGCCAATCAGCCGGAGACTTCCGAATGATCAAGGCTCCATTCAGGAACGGACAGCTCCAGACGCGGCGGTAGCCCTGGTCCGGCATCCGCCGGGCCAGGGACGCTTCCTCAGCCATTCCGGAGAATCAAATGAGCACTTCCAAGATCATCCTGACGTCCAGGGACCTGCGGCTCGTCGAGGACCTCACGTACCACGACGACATGGACATCGCTCTGGCGAGCGTGCTGCGCCAGAAGTTGCATGCGGCAACAGTGGTGCTGCCCGAGGATGTGCCGGCCGACGTCGTTACGCTCGACAGCCGTGTGCGGTACCTCGTCGATGGACGACCGGACGAGCGCCGGTTGATTGCCTCGCCATCTCGTGAGTTCCGCGGACAGACGCTCCTGGTCAACACGCCGCTCGGCGCAACGCTCCTCGGGATGCGCGCTGGAGACGTAGCGGCAGCCGTCGCCTTTGACGGCACGCCCGCCCGGGTCGAGGTGATCTCGGTCCTCTACCAGCCCGAGTTGGACAGGCATCGAAGCCATGTTGCGCGGATCGATGAGGCGGGCTCCAGGATCAGGACCATCTCCTCCGGCCGCCGGCCGGTCAGTACTCCGACTTGGGACGATCCCGGTCCTTCGGCAGCTTGAAACGGAGACAGGCCGCGGCACGTCCGCGGCCTGTCACTTGGCGCCTCTATCAACCGGCAGAGATATCGCGCTCGCTGTCGCGCACCGTTTGCCTAGCGGCCCACCAGCGTAGAGCTTTCGGCGTCCTGCCGCACAGTCGTCGTAGACTTCGCCGGTGCCTGTTCTATCTCGATCGAGATCACTTCATAGGCGCCGATCGGCGGCAAAGCGAAAGAGACCTGACTGCTGCTCGTCTGCCGTTGAGAACGGATCTGCGCCTCGCTGACGAGCGTTCGACACGCCCGTGCGTTGGCACCGTTGAGCACCAGCCGCGCGCTATGGATAGGCACGGGGTCGGCGTACGTGTTGCCGTTCTGGCCCGAGTAGTTGACGAGGTGAACCAGCAGGTCTCCGGTCCGCTCGCTGCGCTGGACCGTCAGCTCGACCCGGCCCGGTCCTTCGAATTTGACCAGGGGCGGGCGGGTGTAGCGGGCAGCAAGATCTGCGATTAGCGCGCGATGTTCGGCCAGACCGAGCTCGCCGTAGAGCACATCGGCCTGCCACGGCACGAAGATGCAGCGGCCCCTGCCGAATTTGCCGATCAGCACGCCCGGCAGGTCGGAATCGGACTTCGGCTCGGGGTAGCAGAGTTCCGGCGGTCCGAAGCGCTGGGGCAGCAGGACCCGATAGAGCGACTCCGCGTCAGTGCGCGCCTTCGCCACCTGATAGGCCCCGTCGAGCATGATCAGCTCACTGTCCAGACCACCGACGGCTCCGGCGGGCATGCGCACGTAACCGCCGCGCATGTCGCGCACGTCTTTTACGGCTTCGATCGGCAGTGATTTCAGCCGGGTAGGGGAGGCCGCCGCACCTGCCTGGTCGTGGCTGCCCGCCTGGCCGATGACGAGCAGCGTGCCGCCCTGGGCGACGTAGAGGTCGAGCGCTTCGGCCTCCGCTTGCGAGAGGCAGCCGGCGCCCGCCAGGACGATGGTGTCGTAGCCGGCGTGCGCGGTTGCGAAATCGGGCTCGGTGGCGCGCGCATCATGGATGGTGTCGAAGGCCAGCCCGGACTCGAGCAGGGCACCATAGGCGCCGCGGAAGGCCTGCAGCGACAGCCCCGGACGGGGGTCGTAGCGCCGAGACTTGTGCGAGGTGTAGAGGGCGATGCGCGCTTCGGAGGCGAGGTCCTCGTAGAGGTGCTCGTGCGCCTTGTGCATCGCGAAGACCTGCCGGAGCGCCGGGATAGGCTTGCGGTCGGCCTGCTCAGGGGGACCCATGAAGTAGTAGTGGGGATCGGCACCGTTCGCGAGCTGCTGGGCAAGACGCATTGCCTGGGCGGCACCGGTCTCGGCGCTGTAGCGCCACGGAAAATCGATGAAATGCGTGAGGGCGGAGGAGTGCCGTATGCGGTTAGCACCGAGCGAGCGGAAATTGCGAGCCTGCTCTCCGGCGTAGTAAGGCCACTCCGGCTGCGGCCGATCGAGGCGGCGATTGACCTCGCCACGGAAGAAGTCGCTCTTCTTGCCCATGTTCGAGATGGCAGTCTCGGGCCGGATCGCCTTGACCGCATCGTACATCGAGCCGGCCAATGCCTGGCTGGTCGCGTCCTGAAACTGCAGGTAGGTGCGATAGAGCGGGTCGGACAGATCGCGCTTTGTCGGGAGCTCAGCATTGGCGAAGCGGCGGAACTCGCGCTTGCAGTTCTCGCAATGGCAGAGCCCGTAAGCCCTGAGACTGTAGTCGACCGCGAGATAGCCGAACATGTTGAAGAAGAGGCCGTCGATCTCATAGCGCGAGAGGGTCTCGCGAAGCACGTCGATGCCTTCTGTGTGGTACCAGCCGCCGTTCACGCAAGCCTGGTAGGTCCCGTTGTACTCGAAGGGGCGCCCGAGCTCGTCGACGCAGAACCATTCCGGGTGTGCGTCGTAGGCAATGCGCGTTCCCTTGGAGAGATCGTAGCGGCCGATGACGCGAATATCGCGGCTATGGGCGGCGGCGATCATGCGGGCAAGCAGGTCGTCGCCATTGACGAGCAACGGGTTGCGCGGCTGCAGCGGGAGTTGCGTATCGTACCAGGCGAAGATGCCGCCGACGTTGAAGAGCATGGCCGTCGCGCCGAGCTCGACCAGGCTTTCGGCCACGGTATCCGGATCCAGGCTCGCATCGATGAGGCGCAGGTTGGTTTGGACAATCCGCTGCGGCCGCTGCCACCACTTGGTCATCGAAGGCACCTCCAACGCGAGCACGACCTTCAGAGGCCGCTAGTGTGAACAAAGCACATGACTGATCTTGGATTATGTATGATCTGTCAACCGCGGGCTAGCGAAGTGGTGGCGCTTCGCCATTAGTCGTATATACCACTCACCCGTGGGGCGACCGCGCAGGTGGGCCGTCAGAACGACATGGTGGGCAGATTGGCCGCGTTGCAGAAGGCTCGTACACTTGAAAAGCCAGAGGTGAGCGCCCCGGCCGAGCCGAGCCGCCGGCCCGACTACGGTCGCCTGCAGGCCCTGCTTCGGGAGGATATCCTCGAGGGCCGCATCCCCGCCGGCTCGCGGATCAAGGTCAGCGACATCGCGGCGCGGTACAACACCAGCACCAACCCGGCGCGCGAGGCGCTGCAGGGCCTGGAGGGGGAGGGGCTCGTCGTCATCAGCCCCAACCGCGGCGCGCGGGTGCGGCAGGTCGATGAGGATATGGTCCGGAACATCTTCGATATCCGTGACCTCTTCGAGCCTTATTTCGTGCGGGCTTTCGTGGAGCTGGCGACCGCCGAGGAAGTCGACGAACTGCGCCGGATACAGCTTCGATGCCAGGCGGCGGAAGAGGCCGGCGACTACCAGGCCTACCACGTCGCCAACAACTCGCTGCACGACCATATCCGCGACTGGCATCCCAACCAGGAGGCGATCCGGATCCTGAAGCGGCACTCGTTCTGGCTCCGGTCGCTGTCGCGCAAAAACCCATTGACCATGGCGCTGATGCGCCAGTCGAACGCAGAACACTGGGCGCTCGTAGAGGCCATCGAGGCAGGGGATCCCGAACGCGCAGTCGCCGCAATCGGTCGCCACACCCGGCGATCCCGCGAGGTGTTTCTTGCGAACCTTCGCCGCGCGCGCCTTCGCGAGCAACCCGCCAACGCCTGAGCGATACCGAATTCGCTCAGCTTTCATCGCGACTTGGCTGCGGAGACATCTCGCTGCCTGATTTGATGGTTGCAGATCGTACATAATCTGCCGTAGCGTATGTGAAGGCACGGCAATGGGCTGTGCTGGCGGTGACCCGCAGCCTCCTCCGTCCCGGCAAAGAGGGCGAGGAGCAACGGGCCGCATGATCGCTGTCCCTGGGAGGAGCAAGATGATCAAGGTATCTGCGCCGCGCGTCTGGTCCGCGGCAGCCGTGGCTCTCACCGCGGTTCTTCTCGGCCTCGGTACCGTCGCGGCGGGGGAAGCCCCGATGCTCAAGTCCATGGTCGATGCCGGAACGCTGCCACCGCTGGAGCAGCGGCTACCCGAGAACCCGCTGGTCGTTACCCCGGTGGAGCAGGTCGGCACGTATGGCGGCAACTGGCGTTCGGCCCTGGTCGGCGGCAACGACGAGCCCTGGATCTACCGGACGGCCACCTATGAGAACCTGATGCGCTGGTCGCCCGACTGGTCGCAGGTCGTCCCCAACATCGCAGAGTCGGTCGACGTGAACGACAACTCGACCGAGTTCACGTTCCACCTGCGCAAGGGCATGAAGTGGTCGGACGGAGAGCCCTTCACCTCGGCTGACATCGAGTTCTGGTACAAGGCGTTGTTCAGCAACGACCAGTTCACGCCCTCGCCGACCGAGCCGTTCATCAACAGCGATGGGTCCAGGGTTGCCCTCGAGGTGATCGACGAGACCACCTTCAAGTTCAAGTTCGCCAATCCCAAGGGCCTGTTCCTGCAGTACCTGGCGACGGCGCGTCCGCTCGACATCGCCGCCGTGCAGTACCCCAGGCACTACCTCGAGAAGTTCCACCCCGACTTCAACCCTAAGGTTGCCGACGAGATTGCCGCCGCCGGCCAGACTGACTGGGTCGGGCTGATGGTCGCCAAGGCCGATTTCACGGCAAACACCGAGGTCCCGACGCTCAACCCCTGGGTGTTCACGCAAGGCTACGGCGAAGGCTCGGCGACACGCGCGCTCGCTCAGCGCAATCCCTACTACTGGAAGGTCGATACCGAGGGGAACCAGCTTCCCTATATCGACACGCTGACCATGGACGTGCTGTCCGACCCGCAGGTTCTCGTGACCAAGACGCTGGCCGGCGAGATCGACTTCCAGGACCGCAGCCTCGCCACCAACGCCAACAAGCCGGTGCTCTACGAGGGCCGCGCGCAGGGCAATTTCGAGTTCATCGACGAGACCCCGTCGACCCCGCACCTGATGGTGATGCTGCTCACCCTCAACCACAAGGACCCGGTCACCCGCGGCATCTTCCAGGACAAGAACTTCCGCATCGGCCTCTCCTACGCGACCGACCGGCAGGAAGTGCTGGACGTGGTCTGGCTGGGCCAGGGTGAAGTGGCCCAGACCTCGCCGCTGCCCGGCTCGCCCTACTACAACGAGAAGCTCGCCAAGCAGTATACCGAGTACGATGTCGCAAAGGCGAACGAGTACCTGGACAAGGTCCTGCCCAACAAGGGCAGCGACGGCATGCGCCAGCGGCCCGACGGCAGCCCCTTCGTCCTCATCTACGCCTACAGCGCCGCCAACACGGTGTTCGGCGACGCCCTTGAGCTGATCGCCCAGCAGTGGGCCAAGGTCGGCATCCAGATGACGCCGACTCCGATGGACCGCACCCTGATCGCGACGCGCCAGGATGCCGGCGAGCTCGAAGGCGTGGCCTGGGAGCGTGGCGGCGGGGCCGGGCAGGAAGTCGTGCTCGATCCGCGCTGGTGGTTCCCCTCCAATGCCGACAGCTACTACTGGGCGCCGGCATGGACCGCCTACTTCCTCGATGTTGACCCGGCGACTGCCCAGGTCAAGCCGGAGCAGCCCTCCGAGCCCGCGCTCAAGCAGATGGAACTCTATGGCCAGCTGCAGGCTGCCGCCGATCCCAAGGAGCAGGTTCGCCTGATGAACGAGATTCTCGACATCGCGGCCGACGAGTTCTGGACCATGGGCATCGCCTGGCCGTCGAACGGCTATGGCGTCAAGAAGGCGACGTTCCGCAACGTGCCCGCCTCGATGCCGGGCTCCTGGATCTATCCGACCCCGGGCCCGAGCAATCCCGAGCAGTACTACATCGCCAACTAAGAGCTTCGGGCACGGACGGCGCCTCGCCGCCCGTGCCCATGATGCACCCCCGGCTCGACCCTAGCCGGGGGAGGCCTGCCAGGATCGAGGTTTACGCGCATGACCACGGGGCTTGTTCTCGCCGACGCGGCCCTGCCATTCGATTCCGCCCTGTGGGAGCGCCTGCACCAGGCGGCAATGCCCCGGCAGGTGCGGGTGGTGTCGCTCGCCGATAGCGATGCATTGCGGGCGGCGCTTGCCGAGGCAGAAATCGCCGTTCTCGCGGGCGACCTCGACGAGCGGTTCCTGTCGGCGCCCCGGCTCAAGTGGATTCACTGCGACCATGCCGGGCTCACCAAGTCTGCCCGGCCCGAGGTGTTCGCGCGCGGGTTGGTCGTCACCGGATCGGCCGGCCGCTCGGCAGGCGCACTCGCCGAGCACGTCATGATGTTCGCGCTCCTGCTCTGCTCGCGCTACCCGGACTTCTACGAGGCCCAGAAGCGGCACGAGTGGCTGCGGACGCCGGCGATGAAGGACCTGCGCGCCCTCTCGGGGCGGATCATGGGGATCGTCGGCATGGGCAATTCGGGGACGGCGCTCGCCACCCGGGCCCAGGCATTCGGCATGCGCGTGCTCGGCTATCGCCGCCGCGAGGCGCCGCTTCCTGCCGGGGTCGAGCGCGTCTACTGCGCCGATCGCGGCGAAAGCCTCGATCCACTGCTGCGCGAGGCGGACGTGCTGGCGCTGGTCGTCAACCTTTCCGACCGCACGCGGCACCTTCTCGACGAGCGCGCCATTGGGCTCATGAAGCCGAGCGCCGTGGTCATCAACCTCTCGCGCGGCGACGTCATCGACCAGGATGCGCTGATCGTGGCGCTGCGCGAGGGCCGCCTCGCCGGCGCCGGCCTCGACGTGACCTCGCCCGAGCCGCTACCGCCCGGCCACCCGCTCTGGGATACGCCAAACCTCCTGATCACTCCACATTTTACCTCCGCGCTGCCGGACCGTTCGGCGCGCTCGGTGGAGATGATCGTCGAAAACTTCCGCCGCTACGCCGCCGGAGAGCCGATGCTCAACGCGATCACGCCCGACGATGTGTGGACAGGAGCAGCAGCATGAGGGCCCCACCGTGCTGAGATACGTCGGCAAGCGGGTCCTCTACATGGTCCCGACGATGATCGCGATCTCGGTCGTCGCCTTCCTCCTCATCCAGCTGCCGCCGGGTGACTTCGTCACCTCGCTCGCCGCCCAGATGTCCCAGCAGGGTGACAC
>JAEZBF010000329.1 GCA_023427545.1 Pseudomonadota bacterium | reverse complement strand
CTCGTCGTAGCCGTACTTCTGCTCGCCCGCGACGAGATGCATCAGGACGTGGTGGAGATCGTCGTCCCACTGGGCGGTGTAGTACTTCGGCCGGTTCTCCCCATCACGCTCGAGCCAGGAGGGGATGTTCTCGGGGTTCTCGACGACCAGCAGCGCGTCGGGTTTTTCGGCACGGCAGATCTCGGACAGCTCGGTCAGGAAATGCGTGCTGGACTTGCTCTTCATCTCGTGGATGGCATCGAAGCGCAGTCCGTCGACATCGTACTCGCTCAGCCACATGCGCGCGTTCTCGTAGTAGAACCGCCGCACCATGGGCTGGTTGAAGTCGATGCCGGGGCCCCATGGGGTTTCGATCTTCTCGTCGAACCATTCGGGGGCGTACTCGGCGACGAAATTGTGGGTCGAACCAAAGTGGTTGTAGACGACGTCGAGCTTGACCGCGAAGCCGAGCTCATGGGCGCGATCTATCAGCGCGCGGAAATCGTCGGGGGTGCCATAGGCCTCGTCGGGAGCGAAGATCAGCGTGCCGTCATATCCCCAGTTGCACTGGCCGGGAAAATCGTTGATCGGCAGAATCTCGATCGCCGTGTAGCCGGCATCGCGGAAGTGCTCGAGGCGCTCGCGGAGGCCGGTGAATGTGCCCTCCGGCGTCGCCGTTCCGATGTGAACCTCGCAGCAGATGCTCTCGTGCCAGGGTGCGACGGGCGCCCGCCGGCCACTCGGGGGCAGCGGTGCGCGAACGACGCTCCAGCCGGCGGTGTCGCCATCCTGTTGGCGCGATGCGGGATCGGGGAAGTCGAGCCTGCCGCGGCGGAATTTGTAGCGCGTGCCCGGGCCGGCATCTTCGACGGCCAGGCGATGGAAACCGTCGCTCTCCTTGTTCATGGGCAGGGGCGCCCTGCCCTGCAGCACGAGCTCGATCTTCTTCGCGCTCGGCGCCCACAAACGAAACTCGGTCGTCGCCCCGGCAATGCGGGGGCCGAATGCATACTCCATTGCCATTCCCGATCGATTGACGCTTATGCCGGCGAGGAGAGCTGACCGGCGTGCAACATCAACTTAGAAGAATGCGAGAGGGTTCCGCGCCGGCAACGGCTGGGCCGAGCGAGGCGGAGGCGCTGGAGCGCCGGATCACGGAGCTGCCGATCTGGGACGGGGCACCGCTTGTTGCTCCGCTCGGGGGCGGGCTCTCCAATGCGAGTTTCGTCGTCACCGATCGCAGCGGCCGCTACGCGGTGCGTTTCGGCGAGGACTATCCATTCCATGGCGTGGAGCGGAGCCGGGAGCTGACGGTGGCGCGGGCGGCCCATGACCTCGGGTTCGCGCCGGAGGTCGTATATGACGCGCCGGGCATGATGGTGTCCCGGTTCATCGACGGCCGGGTGCTGAGGGCAGACGATGTGCGTGCCGACATCAAGCGCATCTGTGCTTTGCTGCGGCGATTTCACACCGAGATGGATGTGCCGGGGCTGCCCGATTTCGACGTGTTCGAGGTGATCGGAGGCTATGGCGTGATCCTGGCGCCCACCGGGCGGGTGCCGGAGCTCGCGCGGCTGCTCGGCATTGCGGCGGCGCTCGAGGCGACGATGCCGCCTGGAATACCCGCTTTCGCGCATCATGACCTGTTGCCGGCGAACCTCATCGACGACGGCGAGCGGCTCTGGCTGATCGACTTCGAATATGCCGGGCCGGGCAATGCGATGTTCGACCTTGGGGGCCTGTCGTCCAATGCCGGCTTCAGCGCCGCCGAATGCGAGGCGCTGCTGGATGCGTACTTCGGTGCGGCCGCCCTGGAACAGAAACGTCATCATGCCGGGATGGCCTGCGCGTCGCTGCTGCGCGAGGCGCTCTGGTCGGAAGTCTCGGCCCTGCATCTCTCCGCGCCGGGTGCCGACTACGTGGGCTACGCGCGCGAGAACCTGCGGCGCTTCGAGCTGGCTGTTTCCGATTTTCGGCTGCGTTTCGGAGACCTGCCGCGTTAAGGACACAACGCTCGTCCATTCGTCTACAACGTTATAAAACTGACATGTCAGCGCTTGAAAGCGGTAGCCGAACGGCATTATTTGGCGCCGCACGTCACAAATCGCGCCGCTTCGTTCCTCGCCGCCCGGGGGCGACGGCTTAGAATAGTCTGGACCTGCCCGTGAGCACCGCCGGGGTCGAAGGCGCCGCCAAGCGCGACAATCCGTTCCACCACATCCCGGCAATCGCGCTCGGCAAGGGCGTGTCGACGCTGATGCGCATTGTCTCGCTCAACCTTCGCCATCCCTGGCAGGTGACGATCACGATCGTCTCCACCTTCATCGCCGCTAGCCTGCAGCTCATGATCCCGCGGCTGCTCGGACGGGCAGTCGATGAAGCGCAGGGCATCGTGTCGGCCGGCGACGCCGGAGCGGCGGCGGAGAGCGCGCTGTGGAGCACGGCGATCCTGCTGCTGGTGGTCTCGGTGCTGCGCGGGCTGTTCACGCTGCTGCAGAACTACTTCAGCGAGTCGGTCGGTCATCATTGCGCCTACGAGCTCCGCCTCGCCTGCTACGAAAAGGTGCAGCGGCTGAGCTTCTCGTTCCACGACAGCGTCCACTCGGGCGACCTGATCATGATGGGCATCCTCGATATCGACGGCGTCCGGATGTTCTTTTCGACCGGACTGGTCCGGCTGGTGCTGCTCACCGTCCTGATCGGCGTCGGCGCCTACATGTTGATCTCGACCGACCTGGTGCTCGGGCTCCTGGCGCTGTCGTTCGTTCCGTTCGTCGCCTGGCGTTCGTCGGTCGCGCAACTGACGCTGCGGGCGACCTGGCTCGTGCTGCAGGAACGCCTGCAGGTGCTCTCGCGGGTGATGGACGAGAACCTCGGCGGCATCCGCGTCGTGCGGGCCTTCGCGGCGCAACTGCATGAGCTCGGCAAGTTCGATGCGGCGTCCAAGAGCGCCGTGAGCCTGGCGCACGAGCGCACCCGCATCCGGGTGACCAATACCAGCGCGATGAACTTCTCGTTCTTCTTCGCCATGGGGCTGGTGCTCTGGGTGGGCGGCAACAAGGTCATCGCCGGCGAGATCAGCGTGGGCACGCTCGCCTCGTTCCTCACCTTCATGACCATCCTGCAGATGCCGGTGCGTCAGCTCGGGCTGCTGGTCAACTCGTTCGCGCGCGCCTCGACGTGCGGCTCGCGGCTGTTCCAGCTGCTCGACCTCGAGCTCACCATCAAGGACGAGCCCGGCGCCAAGGACCTGGTGGTCAGCGAAGGCACGCTGAAGTTCGACAACGTGAGCTTTGCCTATCCCAGCGCTCCGAACCGGACGGTGCTGAGCGGGGTGAGCTTCGAGGCGCGCCGGGGCGAAACGATCGGCATCGTCGGTCCGCCGGGCAGCGGCAAGTCCACGATCGCCCACCTGATCCCGCGGTTTTATGACGTGACCGGCGGGTCGATCTCGATCGACGGGCAGGACATCCGGTCGGTGTCGCTGACTTCGTTGCGCAAGGCGGTCGGGGTCGTGCAGCAGGACTCGTTCCTGTTCACGACGACGATCGAGAACAATATCGCCTACGGCAACCCGTGGGCCAAGGAGCAGCGGATCACCCGCGCTTCGGAATCGGCGCAGCTCCACAACTACGTCGCCGGCCTGCCCGCGGGGTACGGCACGGTGGTCGGCGAGCGCGGCGTCTCGCTCTCGGGCGGGCAGCGTCAGCGCCTCTCGATCGCCCGCAGCCTCATCCTCAAGCCGGCGATCATGGTGTTCGACGATTCCACAGCTGCGATCGACGCCGCCACCGAGCAGCGCATCCGCAGCGCGATGAAGCGCTTCGCCAAGGACCGCGTCACGCTCGTCATCTCGCATCGGCTGAGCTCGCTGATGCACGCCGACCAGATCATCTTCATCGAGGGCGGACACGTGGTCGAGCGCGGCACGCACGACGAACTGCTGATGAAAGGCGGCCGCTACCGGGCGCTCTACGACCTGCAGGTGCGGCCTGAGGCCGATGCCATGCAAGGCCAGGCGGGAGCCGCAGAATGACCGCCCAGCCGATCGAGGACGACGAGGAAGAGCGCAGCAAGCGGCCACCCCGGGCAGTGGTCGGCTCGCAGCGTCCTGACGAGGAAGCCTTCGGAAAAGCCTACGATCCCCGCATCGTCCGGCGCATCTGGTCCTTCGTGCGGCCATACCGGCGGCAGATGCTGATCTCGGTGATCGCGGTGCTGGTGTTCACCGCGACCCAGCTCGCGATTCCGCTGATCATCCGCTACGCCATCGACCACGGCATGGCGGCCGGCGACACCGGCCAGGTGCTGGCCTGGACGGTCGCGGCCTTCGGCCTGGTCACGCTGATCAACTACGGCGCCAGCCACATCCAGGAGCTGGTGGTCGGCACCGTCGCCGAGAACGTGCTGTTCGACATGCGCCGCGCGATGTTCGCGCAGCTGCAGCGGGTGTCGCTGAGCTTCATGGACAAGACCGAGGTCGGCCGGCTGATGAGCCGGCTGCAGGGCGACGTGAACTCGATGCAGGAGTTCCTCGAGACGTCCGTGCTCTCGGTCGGCGATATCGTCCTGCTGTTCGGCATCGTCGCCGCGTTGCTCTGGATGGACGTGCGGCTCGGCCTGCTGACCCTCGTCACCATGCCGGCGCTGTTCATCGTCCGCATCTTCTGGCTGCCGCGCGCCAAGCTCGCCTTCATGCACGCTCACGAGACCAACTCGGTCGCGAACGGCGCGCTGGCCGAGGGCATCCACGGCGTCCGGACGGTGCAGGGCCTGGAGCGGCAGCGCGTCAACTTCGACCTCTACGAAGAAAAGGCGATGGCGAACCTCAAGTCGCACCTCGTCGCCGCGCGCTACTCGCAGATCATGGTGCCGATCGTCGATACGCTGACCGGCATCTCGATGGCGACCGTCATCGTAGTCGGCGGCCAGATGGTGCTGAACGGCGCCCTCGACATCGGCGTGATGGTCGCGTTCCTGTTCTACATCCAGCGCTTCTTCGCCCCGATCCGCTCGCTCACGATGCAGTTCTCGGTGATGCAGCGCGCCATGGCTTCGGGCCAGCGCATCTCCGAGGTGCTCGACGTGCCGGTGGAGATTGCGGACAAGCCCAACGCTTTGGACCTCCCCAAAGACATGGACGGCTCGGTCGAGTTCCGGAACGTGACCTTCGGCTACCGCGCTAACCTGCCGGTGCTCAAGAACGTGAGCTTCAAAGTCAACCCGGGGGAGACCGTCGCGCTGGTCGGGCCGACGGGGTCGGGCAAGACCTCGTCGATGGCTCTAGTGCACCGGTTCTATGACGTGTGGGAGGGCCAGGTTCTGGTCGGCGGGCACGATGTCCGCGACC
The DNA here is from genome assembly GCA_023427545.1 of Pseudomonadota bacterium. Classification (GTDB taxonomy): domain Bacteria; phylum Pseudomonadota; class Alphaproteobacteria; order Rhizobiales; family Devosiaceae; genus JAEZBF01. The sequence continues at coordinate 2,644 of JAEZBF010000329.1, read as the reverse complement.
TGACGCAGGACTCGCTGGGGCGGCAGGTAGCGATGGTGCTGCAGGAGCCCTTCCTGTTCACCGGCACGGTGCTCGAGAACATCCGCTACCACAAGACCGAAGCCAGCCGCGAAGAGGTGATCCGCGCTGCCAAGGCCGTCGGTGCGCATGATTTCATCATGGGCCTGAGCGAGGGCTACGACACCAAGCTCGAGCAGCGGGGCGGCAATATCTCACTGGGCCAGCGGCAGCTCCTCAGTTTTGCGCGGGCGCTGGTCGCGGACGCCAAGATCCTGGTGCTCGACGAGGCCACCGCCAACATCGACAGCTACACCGAGCGGCAGATCCAGAAGGCACTGGTCAAGCTGCTGGAGGGGCGAACTGGCCTCGTGATTGCCCACCGGCTCGCGACGATCCGCGGTGCCGACCGCATCGTTGTGCTGCAGAACGGCGAAGTCGTCGAGAGCGGCAACCACGACCAGCTCATGGCCAAGAACGGCCTCTATGCGCGCCTCTACAATATGAACTACGCCTCGTTCGACGATATTCCGGACGAGCTGGTGGCAAGCGGCAGCAGCACCTGAGCGCCGCCTCAGTCTTCCAGGAAGGCGTGTTCCATCTGCTGGGTGAGCGGGTGGATGAGGTAGTTCCAGACCGTGCGGTTGCCGGTTTGGGCGAAGACCTCCGCGGGCATGCCGGGCACGAGCTTGAGGTCCGGAGGCAGCTTGGCGAGCTCGGATGAGGGCACGTCGACGCGAACGGCGTAGAAGTGGTTCCCAGTCCGGGGCTCGGCGATTAGGTCGGGCGAGATCGCGCGGATCGTGCCATTGAGGTCTGGCGTCGTGCGGACATCGAGGCTCGCGAGCCGCAGGACAACCGCCTGGCCGGTGGTGAGCCGGTCAATGTCGAGGGGGCTGACGTGGGCATCGAGGGAGAGCGTCTCCTGCCTCGGCACGATCTGCATCAGCGTGTCCCCTGCCCGGACAACGCCGCCAACCGTTTCCACCGTCGTTTCATGCACGACGCCGTCGATGGGCGCGCGGATTTCGAGGCGGGTCAGGCGGTCTTCGGCAGCAATCTTGCGCTGGAGGAGCTCGGCGATTTCGTGATTGACGGCTTGCAGGTCGTTGAGCACCTGCGACTGGAACTCCTGTCGAGCCTGTTCGGCAAGTGCGCGCCGTTCGGCGATGCTTGCCCGTGCCGCTGCGATCTCGGCATCGAGGCGTGCCTGTTCGCCCGATAGCTGTGCCTGCTGACGCTTGATGTCATTGATGCGGCTCGCCTGCACCAGCTGTTTCTTGTAGAGGCCCGCGATGTCCTCGGCTTCGGCGTTGGCGATGGCCAGCTGTTCGCTGACCGACCCGCGTTGAGCAGTCAGGCCCTCGATCTGCTGCTCGAGCTGGGTAACCTGTTCATCGACGCGCGCGAACTGGCCGGCCAGTGAAGCCTGCCGGCTTTGGCGCAGCCGCTCCTGATCGGCCAACAGGCGGTTGAGACCTGGGTCGTTGGACCACTCCGACGCGAGTGGTGAAAGCTCCAGCTGCCGGGCGCCGTTGGCTTCTGCGGCGAGTCGCGCCTGGCGCGCGAAGGCGTCGCGCAGCTGGGCGAGCACCACCTCAAGATTGGAGACGACGGTCGTGCCATCGAGCCGAAGCAGCAGGTCGCCCGCGGCGACCACATCGTCGTCGCGCACGAGGATCTCTGCAACGACGCCGCCCTCGGGATGCTGCACCAGCTTGGAGCCACCCTCGACCACGACCAGCGCAGGCGCAACGACTGCGCCGGTGATTTCGGTATTTGCGGCCCAGACGCCGGAGCCGCCGATCAGCAGCGCGACCACCAGCACGGCCGAGAGTGCATGGCGGCCAAGGCTCCGGCGGCTTTCGGAGAGTTGCGGCTCAGCCAAAGCGCATCCCTCCGTGGAGATTTTCAACCAAGGCCGGCGGGGCCGGCCTAGCGAGCTGGCGCAGCACCTCGTCCTTGGGCCCGAACGCGACCTGCCGTCCATTCTGGAGGAGGAGAACCTTGTTCATGGCGGCGATCGCACTTGGCCGATGAGCGACGACAACAACGATGCCGCCGCGGGCGCGAACGCCCTGGAGGGCCTGGGTGAGGGCCGCGTCGCCGTCAGCATCCAGGTTGGAATTGGGCTCGTCGAGAACAACGAGGAATGGGTTCCCGTAAAGCGCGCGCGCGAGTCCGACGCGCTGGCGCTGTCCTGCTGAGAGGGCCGCCCCTCGCTCACCGATGCGGGTGTCATATCCCTCCGGAAGGGCGGCGATCATATCGTGGCAGGCCGCCGCGGCCGCCGCGGCGAGCACCGCCTCATCGGTACGATCGAAACTGAAGCGGGCGATGTTTTCCGCGATGGTGCCATCGAAGAGCTCGACCTGCTGAGGCAGGTAGCCGATCGCGCTGCCGAGGCGTTCGGGATCATAGTGACCAAGCTCGGAGCCATCGAGGCGGATCTCACCGCCCAGGGCCGGCCACACGCCGACAAGGGCACGCGCCAGGCTGGATTTCCCCGACCCGGAAGGACCAATCACCCCGAGCCCGTCCCCGGCACTGAGGGTGAAGCTGACGCCGAAGACAATGGGGCGGACGTCGCGACGCGGCGCAGTGGCCAGGTTGGTCGCGGCAAGGGAACGGGTCGGTAGCGGCAGGC
>JAEZBF010000308.1 GCA_023427545.1 Pseudomonadota bacterium | reverse complement strand
TCCAGTCTTCCCTTCGGCCGTAAAGGCTGGATTGCCGGGACAAGCCCGGCAATGAGGAGGAGGGATTGGCTCTGAGCGAGGTTTCAGCCGCCCGGGTTGGCCGAAGAAGCGGTGCCGAACGTGCAATGACGAAGGGCAGCGCTCGCAAATAACCAAGGGCTGTGGCCGCCGGATGAGCGCGGCGAAGGCCGAACCCCCTCAGCTCCGTCCCTTCAGCCACTGCGCGACATAGGTCTCCGCCATGCTGCGGTCGTCGGGGGAGGCGGCCTTGTAGGCCTTGTCGTAGAGGTCGAGGATCCAGCGATCCTTCGGGTCCTTCGCCCCGGCGGCGTCCCGCGCGAGCGTCAGCCACATGAGGCCGCGGGCGCCCTGGCGCGGAACGTCCTTGCCGACGAACAGGAGGTGGCCGAGCAGCGCCTGCGCCTCCCGCTGCCCCTTGTTGGCGGCGAGGCCGAGCCAGCGCGCCGCCTGCCGCGGATCTTTCGCGACGCCCCCTGCGCCGTCGAGATAGATGCGGGCGAGATTGTACTGGGCGTCGGGGTCGCCAAAATAGGTCGCCGCATAGGTGAACATGGCGTGCGCGCGGCCCGGATCGGCCTTGATGCGCGAGTTCGGTATGCCCTCGAGATAGTAGTTGCCGAGCGCCACGAAGGCATTGGCGACGAAGCGCGCCTCGACTGTACGAGGATTGTCCTCGGCATGCATGTTGGCGATCTGCGAGAAGTAGTCGAACGCCTTCAGATCGTCCTCGCCGACGCCGTCGCCCTCGGCATACATGCGGCCGAGCTTCCATTGCGCGATGGCGTGGCCCTTGCTGGCGGCGAACTCGAGCGCCGAGATCGCGGTCTTCTTGTCGCCGCTCTGGTCCGCCTTCAGCGCCGACTGGAAGGCCTCGAACGGCGACAGATTGTTCGGCGTCTTGGTGCCGTCGAAGGCACGCGCCACCTGCGTCAGCCCGAAGATCGAGCCGCCGATGAGGGCGAGCGCCAGCACCGGTCTACACATCGGCATAGCACCGCGTCTCGGCGGCGCCGCCCGGATGCGTCACCGCACCGAGGCGCGCCGGGCCGACGCCTTGCGCGTACTTCCACAGGGCCCCCGAGTGGAAGCCGTTGTCGCGCGGCGCCCAAGCTTTCCGCCGCTCGGCGAGCTCGGCCTCGCTGAGCTGCACATCGAGCCGCCCGGTCTCCGCGTCGATCTCGATGATGTCGCCGTTGCGGAGAAGGCCGATCGGGCCGCCCACCGCCGCCTCCGGTCCGACATGGCCGATGCAGAAGCCGCGCGTCGCGCCCGAGAAGCGGCCGTCGGTGATGAGGGCCACCTTGTCGCCCATGCCCTGGCCGTAGAGCGCCGCCGTCGTCGACAGCATTTCGCGCATGCCGGGGCCGCCGCGCGGCCCCTCGTAGCGGATGACGAGGACTTCGCCCTCCTCGTAGGCACGCTGGCGGACGGCCTCGAACGCATCCTCCTCGCAGTCGAAGACGCGCGCCGGGCCGGTGAACTTCAGCCGGTGCATGCCGGCGACCTTCACGATCGCGCCGTCCGGCGCGAGATTGCCCGACAGGCCGACCACGCCGCCGGTCGGGCTGAGCGGGTTCGACACGGTGCGGACGACGTCCTGCTCGTCGTTCCAGTGCACCTTGGCGAGGTTCTCGGCGATGGTGCGGCCGGTCACGGTCAGGCAGTCGCCGTGCAGGTAGCCGCCGTCGAGCAGCGCCTTCATCAAGAGCGGGATGCCGCCGGCCTCGAACATGTCTTTCGCGACATAGCGGCCGCCCGGCTTCAGGTCGGCGATGTAGGGCGTGCGCTTGAACACCTCGGCAACGTCGAACAGGTCGAACTCGATCCCGCACTCGTGCGCGATCGCCGGCAGGTGCAGGCCGGCATTGGTCGAGCCGCCGGAGGCGGCGACGACGGTGGCGGCGTTCTCGAGCGCCTGCCTCGTGACGATGTCGCGCGGGCGGATGTTCCTGGCGATGAGCTCCATCACCATCTCGCCGGCCGCCGAGCAGAAGCGGTCGCGGATCTCGTACGGGGCCGGGGCGCCGGCCGAGTAGGGCAGCGCGAGGCCGATCGCCTCCGACACCGTCGCCATGGTGTTGGCGGTGAACTGGGCGCCGCAGGCGCCGGCGGACGGGCAGGCGACCTGCTCGATCTCGTCGAGGTCCTCGTCCGACATGGCGCCGACGGAATGCTTGCCGACCGCCTCGAACATGTCCTGCACCGTCACCTGCTTGCCGCGAAAAGTGCCGGGCAGGATCGAGCCGCCATAGATGAAGATCGACGGCACGTTGAGGCGGACCATGGCCATCATCATGCCGGGCAGCGACTTGTCGCAGCCGGCGAGGCCGACGAGCGCGTCGTAGGCGTGGCCGCGCACCGTCAGCTCGACCGAGTCGGCGATCACCTCGCGCGAGACGAGCGAGGACTTCATGCCCTCGTGACCCATGGCGATGCCGTCGGTGACGGTGATGGTGCAGAACTCGCGCGGCGTTCCCCCGGCCGCGGCGACGCCCTTCTTCACGGCCTGCGCCTGGCGCATCAGCGCGATGTTGCAGGGCGCCGCCTCGTTCCAGCAGGTGGCGACGCCGACGAAGGGCTGGTGGATCTGCTTGGTCGTCAGCCCCATCGCGTAGAGATAGGACCGGTGCGGAGCCCGCGACGGACCCTCCGTCACATGGCGGCTGGGCAGTTTCGCCTTGTCGAACGCGCTCATCGTGCGGCTCCCCGGCGCGGATCGAAGAGGCCGGACGGGCAGCCGGGGGAACGATGAAGGCGAAGGCGGAAGGTCATCTACGCGCAGGCCACTCGATGGTTCCTCGGCGACAGCCGGAAACGGGGGATTTGCGCTGAATTTCTGCGCTTCGGCCTGTGGCGGGATTGCGGCAAAACATGGTGAACGAAAGCCGGCGTTGCGAGCCGTTCCAGCCTGTTGCCAAAAGGACACGAAAAGGGCCGGTGCCCCGAAGTGCGCCGGCCCTGCCAGGGTGCTCGAAGGTGAATGCTGCCTCAGGCGAGCGTCGCCAGCCTCTGCAGCGCCGCCTCGACGCTCCGGCGCCGTTCCGCCGCCTCGGCCCGCTTCTCGTGCTGCTCGGCCACCACGTCCTCGGCCGCGCGGGCCATGAAGTTGGCGTTGTTGAGCTTGGCGTCGCAGCGGGCGATGTCGCTCTCGGCCTCCTTCAGCGTCTTGGTCAGCCGCGTCCGCTCGGCGGCGACGTCGATCAGGCCCGCCATCGGCAGGGCCAGCGTCTCGCCGCGCACCACGATCTGCACCGAACCCGAGGGTGCCTCCCCGGCGACGGAGATGCCGGAAAGCCTCGCAAGGCGGTTGAGGAGATCAGCGTAACGTTCTGTGACTGCTTTTGTCTTCTCAGACGGTGACAGCAGGACGAGCGGCACCTGCGTGCCCGGCGTGACGTTCATCTCGGCGCGCACGGAGCGGATCGCCGTGATGGCGTCGACCAGCCAGCCGATCTCGGCCTCTGCCGCCTCGTCCGCGAGCCCCTCGAGGACGGGCCAGGCGCTCAGCGCCAGCACGCCCTCGCGCGCGGGACCGGCCTCGCCCGTCACCGTCCACAGTTCCTCGGTGATGAAGGGCATGAAGGGGTGCAGCAGCTTCAGGATCTGGTCGAGCGTCCAGGCGGTGGCGGCGCGCACCTCCGCCTTCGCCGCCTCGTCCGTGCCGGTGAAGATCGGCTTGGCGAATTCCAGGAACCAGTCGCAGAAGATGTTCCAGACGAAGCGGTAGGCCGCGCCCGCTGCCTCGTTGTACCTGTAGGCCTGGATGGCGCCTTCAGTCTCCGCCACGGCCTTGGCCGTCTCGCCGACGATCCACTTCGCCAGCGTCGTCCTCACGGCGGCCGGGTCGAAGCCTTCCACGCGGCGGCATTCGTTCATCTCGGCGAAGCGGGCAGCGTTCCACAGCTTGGTGGCGAAGTTCCGATAGCCCTCGACGCGCGAGCGGGCGAATTTCACGTCCGACCCCTGGCTCGCCTGCGCCACCAGCGCGAAACGCAGGGCGTCGGCACCGAACTCGTCGATCAGGCCGAGCGGATCGACGACGTTGCCGAGGGTCTTCGACATCTTGCGGCCCTTGTCGTCACGCACGAGGCCGTGGATGACCACGTCGGAGAAGGGCTTCTCCCCCATGAAATGCAGGCCCAGCATCATCATCCGGGCGACCCAGAAGAAGATGATGTCGAAGCCTGTGACGAGGGTCGCCGTCGGATAGAAGCGCTTCACCTCGGCGGTGTCGTCGGGCCAGCCCAGTGTCGAGAAGGGCCAGAGGCCCGACGAGAACCAGGTGTCGAGCACGTCGGGGTCGCGGGTGAGCGGAGCCCCTGCCCTGCCGAAATGCGCATCGGCCAGGGCCTGGGCCTCGGCCTCGCTCGCGGCGACGAAGATTTCGCCGTCCTCGGCATACCAGGCGGGGATCTGGTGACCCCACCAGAGCTGGCGCGAAATGCACCAGGGCTGGATGTTCTCCAGCCAACGGAAATAGTCGCCGGCGAAGCGCTCCGGCACGAAGCGCGTCTCGCCCTTGCGCACGGCCTCGAGCGCCGGCATGGCCAGCGTGGCCGCGTCGACATACCACTGTTCGGTGAGCCAGGGCTCGACCACCGCGCCGCCGCGCTGGGCGTGCGGAACCATGTGGGTGTGCGGCTCGATCTTGTCGACGAGGCCGAGGGCCTCCATGTCGGCGACCACCTTCTTTCGCGCCTCGAAACGCGGCAGGCCGCGATAGGCCTCCGGCGCGTTCTCGTTCACCACCGCCGAGGCGTCGAAAATGTTGATGAGTTCGAGGTCGTGGCGCTTACCCACCTCGAAATCGTTGAAATCGTGGGCAGGCGTGATCTTCACCGCGCCCGAGCCCTTCTCGGGATCGGAATAGGTGTCGCCGACGATGGGGATCTCGCGCCCGACGAGGGGCAGCACCACGGTCTTGCCGATGAGGTGGCGATAGCGCTCGTCCTCGGGGTGCACGGCCACGGCCGTGTCGCCCAGCATGGTCTCCGGACGCGTCGTGGCGACGACGATGTGCTGCGTCGGGTCGTCCTTCAGCGGATATTTGAAATGCCAGAGATGGCCCTTCACCTCGAGGGAATCGACCTCGAGGTCGGAGATCGCCGACTGGAACTCCGGATCCCAGTTCACCAGCCGCTTGTCGCGGTAGATGAGGCCCGCCTTGTGCAGGTCGACGAAGACCTTGATCACCGCGCGCGACAGGCCCTCGTCCATGGTGAAGCGCTCGCGCGACCAGTCGCAGGAAGCGCCCAGCCGCTTCAGCTGGTTGACGATGGTGCCGCCGCTCTCCGCCTTCCACTCCCAGACCTTCTCCAGGAATTTCTCGCGGCCGAGGTCGCGCATCTGGATCTGCTTGTCGGCGAGCTGGCGCGATACCACCAGCTGGGTGGCGATGCCGGCATGATCGGTGCCGGGCTGCCACAGCACGTCCTTGCCGCGCATGCGCTCATAGCGGCAGAGCACGTCCTGCAGCGTGTTGTTGAGCGCGTGGCCCATGTGCAGCGAGCCCGTCACGTTGGGCGGCGGAATGACGATGCAATAGGCCTCGGCCGAGACGCGGTCGGGCCGCCCGGCCCGGAAGGCGCCGGCCTCGTCCCAGGCGGCGGCGATGCGGGCCTCGATATCCTTGGGCGAATAGGTCTTCTCGAGCATGACGGTCCGGCGGCTGAGCGGCGATGGGAGCGCACCAAAGCCGCGCCCGGACGGAGAAGTCAACATTTCTGCCATGCGAAGCCGTGACTTGCCGCAGTGCAGGAACAGGGCACATAGGCTGGCATGACCCAGCCCGACGCAGATGCCGTGCCGTCCGACGCCGTGCCGTGGCGGGCCCTCTTCCTCCTGGGATCAGCCTCCTTCGCCTCCTCGGCGGGCCTGCGCTTCTGCGATCCGCTGCTGCCGACTCTCGCCGACGCCTTCCGCACCACCCCCGGCGGTGCGGCCGTCGTCGTCACCGCCTATGCCGTGGCCTACGGCGGGTTCCAGCTCGTCACCGGCCCCCTCGGCGACCGCTATGGCAAGGTCCGCATGATCGCCCTCGGCGCGACGCTGTGCGGCCTCTCCACCCTCGCCTGCGCCTTCGCCACCAGCCTCGAGCAGATCGCCGTCTTCCGTTTCCTCGCGGGGCTGACCGGGGCGGCCATCATTCCCAACTGCCTCGCCTTCATCGGCGACACCATTCCCTTGGCCCAGCGGCAGGCGGTTCTCGCCCGCTACATGATCTTCATGAGCTCCGGCGCCATCAGCGGACAGGCCGTGGGCGGCCTGCTCGCCGACGCCTTCGGCTGGCCGGCGGCCTTCGTCCTGGTCGGCGGCTTCATGATCGCCGCCGGCCTCACCCTCACCGTGCAGTTGCGGACCAATCCCGTCCTGTCGCGCCGCACAGCCGTGCCTGCCGGCGGCCTCGCCGGCTCGTTCCGCCAGATCCTCGCCAGCGGCAGGACGCCGATGGGGCGCCTGGTCCTGGCAACCGTCACGGCGGAGGCGGTGCTCTATATCGGCGCCTTCACCTTCGTCGGCGCGCATCTGCACGACAAGTTCGACGTCAGCTTCACGGTGATCGGCATCATGACGGCCCTCGCGGCGGTCGGCGCCGTCGCCTATTCGTCCTTCGCGCCCATGCTGCTGGCGCGGTTCTCCCAGTCCAGCCTCCTCGCCCTCTCCGGCCTCGCCTTCTCGGTGAGCTTCCTCGTGATCGCCCTGTCGCCCTGGCTCTGGCCGGTGGGGCTTGCCATCGTGCTGTGCGGCGGCGCCTTCGCGCTGTTCCACAATGCGCTGCAGATCATGGCGACGCAGATCAATCCGGAAGCGCGCGGCGCTTCCATCGCGACCTTCGCCTTCTGCTTCTTCGCCGGGCAGACCCTGGGCGTGCTCTGCACCAGCATCATGTTCGACCGCTGGGGCCCCGAGCCCATCTTCATCGCGGCGGCGGTGCTGATGCCGGCCATGGCCCTGGTCTTCAGGGCCCGGCTTCAGGCTGTCCAGCAGGCCTGAACGTCCCTCAGCGGCCGGGGCCGCGCGACACCCGCTCGATCTCAGCCCGCACCAGCCGCTCGACCAGTTGCGGCAGGTTGTCGTCCAGCCAGGTCTTCAGCATCGGGCGCAGCATGTCCCTCAGCAGGTCCTCGATCGTACGGTTTCCGCCGACCAGCATGGAATTGGCCAGGGACCCGAAGGCGGCCCCGACGGCCGCATTGGCCTCGGCCGACAGGAGTGGCGAAGGACCCGCAGGCGGAGGCGGCGGCGGCGCATAGCGCTCGACGGGCGGAGGGGAATCGATGAAGTCGAGATCGGCGCGCTGCGAGATCGGCTTGATGATGCCCATCCGCTCCGGCACCGCATCGGCCTTGCTCAGTTCGAAGATGTCAGGCTCGGGCGCTGCGGTCTTGGGAGGCGCGGGCGGCGGAGGCGGAGGAGGAGGCGGCGGAGCAGGTTCCGGTTCCTCGTCCATGGCGTCGAAACCGGCGAGGAGCGCGTCGATGTCGTCCTGGGATTTCGGCGCCTCTTCCGCGGCGGGCTCCGGTGCAGGCGGCGGAGGAGGAGGAGGCGCAGCCTTGGCCGCAGGCGCCTTGGCCGGTTCGTCGTCGGCGATGATCCTGCGAATCGACGCCAGGATTTCCTCCATCGACGGTTCGTTCGCCTTGGCCGTCTGTGACATCCCCGCCCACCTCAAACGTCGCACGCATCGGAAGCGAAGGGCAACAGATCGGCCTCAAACCGAATCGCTATCCGAATCAACTCCCCCGACTATGCACCGCCGTGGCAGTTGTGGCCAACGCGCGCGGCGCCGATCCACAGCCAAAGTCCGCCGCGTCGCCCGCGGCGGAGGAGATCAGCGCCCGTCGGGCGTACGCACGCCGATCCACTGGTCGCGCACCTGATTGTAGTGGACGGTGGGATCGAAGATTTCGGTGCGCAGTGCCAGCTTGCTGCCGGAGAGGCGGCCCATGGCCGAGAGCACCGAATAGGACAGCACCACGCGGTCCCGTTGGGCGCGGACGAGCGCCACGCGCGCCTCGGTAAGGTTCTGCGTCGCGTTCAGCACATCGATGATGGTGCGCTGGCCGACCTTGTACTCCTCGCGGATGCCGTTGACGGCGATGTCCTGCGACCGCACCTGCACTTCGGCCGCCTGGATCTGGGCGCGCGAGGCTTCGAGCGCCGCCCATGACTGGGTCACGGCCTGACGCACGCTAGCAGCCGCGGTCTCGATCTGGATGCGCCGCTGGCCATAGGTCTCCTTGGCGGCTCGGATGGTGGCGTAGTCGCGGCCACCATTGGCGAAGATCGGAATCGTCAGCGTGACGCCCAGCGAGCCGGAGAGCGACTGCCCACTGTTCGCGGACTGTTCGGCGGCGCGTGTCACGCTGGCCGAGAGGCCGAGCGTCGGGTAGAGCGCCGATTCGGCGATGCGGACCTGGAGAAGTTGCGCGTCCGCGCCGTGGCGGGCGCCGCGGATGGACGGGTGCTCGCTCTGGCCGGCGATGATCGCGGCGTCGAGGCTGCGCGGGAGCAGGCGTTCGATCGTGCGGGCCGGGGTCAGCCGGCCCGGCGGCACGCCCACCTGCTGCATGTAGACGGAGCGGGCGTTGGCGAGGTCCGATTCGGCTCCCGAGGCGGTAGCGATCGCCGCCTGAAGCGCCGATTCCGCCAGCGCCACGTCGGTGCGAGTCACCTCGCCGACGTTGAACCGGTCGCGGGTGGCACGCAGCTGCTCGCGCAGCACCTCGACGTTGCGGCGCCGCAGGTCGAGCACCGCCTGTTCGCGGAGCACGTTCATGTGCGCCGTCGCCGAGGCCAGGAGCACGGTCTGTTCGGTGTTGCGCAGGGTCTCGCGCGCAGCCAGCACGTTCTGGTCCGCCTGGCGGACCGAGTTGGTGGTGCGATTGCCGTCGAAGAGCGGCTGGGTGACCGAGAGCGTCGCAGCGCGCGGCATGGAACGGACGGAGGTCTGCGAGCCCGGAGAGACGAAAGGGATTCCGTTGGAAGTACCGCTGCGGGCGCCGACGCTGGACTCCGTGTACTGCCCGGCAGCCGTAATCGTGGCATTGACCGAGGGGCGATAGCCGGACAGGGCCGCCGGAACGCCTTCGTTGGCGACGCGCACGCTGGCACGGGCTGCATTGAGGTCGGGATTGTTGCGATAAGCCTGGACGAGGGTTTGCTCGATCGACTGCCCCCAACCGGGCACCGACGACAGGGCAACTGAAATCATCGCGACGGACAAGACCGTCGCGGAGCGCGCGCGGGACCTCGTGGCTCCGGTCATGGACAACACCTGCTTTTTGGCGCCACCCCGGAGTGGTCCGCCACGACCCCAAGGCACTACGGAAATGATTAAAGAATTCCCTCCGGCGAGGAAACCCCCGGGAGCGGACTAGGCCGCGCTTCCCTCAGCGGGTGGGACAAGTCGGCAACACCTGCCGCCTTCAGAACACGAATCCGCGCGGCCTCTCGAAGCCCGGCAGCAGCGGGATGGCGGCGTCGAAAGCAGGCCGAACGCTGAACTCCTCGCCGATCCTCACATGGACCATGCATTTGGCGGCCCGTCCCGTGCCGACGACGGCAACCAGGCGCCCGCCCTCGTTCAACTGTCCGAGAAGGCCCTGGGGAACGACCTCCACCGCGCCTTCGAGCAGGATGACGTCGTAGGGCCCCTGCGCCGCCGCGCCCGCCCCGAGGGTCCCCTCGACCAGCGCCACCCGCGAATCGCTGCCGAGCGCGGTCCGCGCCCGCGCCGCGAGGTCACCGTCCTCCTCGACGGCCACCACTGAGCCGGCGATGCGCGCGAGGACCGCGCTCGAATAGCCCGTGGCGGTACCGATATCGAGGACGCGGTCCCCCGCTCCGATACCCGCCGCCTGGATCATCCGCGCCAGCACCACGGGCTCGACCAGATAGCGGGCGCCGCGGCTGCCCCCCTCGCCCTTCACGGCGAGATCATCGTCGAGATAGGCCAGCGGGCGCAGCGCCTCGGGAACGAAGTCTTCCCGCGGCACCGCCATCAGCGCGTCGACGATGCGCGTGTCCGTCACGTCGTTCACGCGGATCTGGGTGTCGACCATGGTGCGGCGCGCCCGGGCAAAATCCATCATGGGCTCAGTCCCTCGATCGCGGCACCGCCAGGATGCCTCAAGTCCGTGTCTTCGCGTCGTCTTTACCGGTGGTGCGGCGGCAAAGGCAAGGCGCCAGCGATCAGCCGAGGGTTGTTGCGGGCCCCTCGGCACCATGCTAGAGCGATCGCACTCCGCGCCGGCTGGACCGGCGATTACGGGATGGCCTCGTGGCGGAGTGGTTACGCAGAGGACTGCAAATCCTTGCACCCCGGTTCGATTCCGGGCGAGGCCTCCACCTTTCCCCTCACCGCCGCTTCGGCTGCATGGCCGCGTTGAGCCGTGGCCAGCGCCGACCGATAGCGATGGTCATCCGCCGTCGCGAGCGCCGCATGCGCGGGCTGTCCACAGACAGAATCACGAAGCCGACCGGGAACATCCACGGCCCGAGCACGGGCAGGAAGCTCAGCATGCCGCCGGCGATGAAGGACCAGCCGAGCGCCTGGCGGCGCAGCGGGGTGCCCGGCAAACGGTAGCGCCGGCCGAAGACGATCGCCGTCGTGGGCGCGCGAGGCGCGGCGGTTTCGGAGGCAGGCGGGCCGGCTCTATCCATGAGCCCAGTCATGGCCCCGGCCATCCGGCGGATCAATCGCCCCCCACATCAAAATGGCCCATGGCGACGATTGGCCCTTGGCAATGGCGAAGCACCTGTGTTATTCGCGCCGCTCTCACGACGAGCACGTGATCCTCGGTAGCTCAGTGGTAGAGCAACCGGCTGTTAACCGGTTGGTCGCTGGTTCGAATCCGGCCCGGGGAGCCATTTCGAAGAACCCTGGAATGCGTACGCGTTCCAGGGTTTTTTCTTGCCCGCCTGGGGCGGTGCCGGTGAACCGGCGTGCCGGCCGGCCCGTAATCGGCTCATGTCGCAAGCCCCCGTCCTCGTCTGGTTCCGTGATGATCTCCGCCTGGCGGACAACCCGGCATTGTCCCGCGCAGCCGCATCGGGAGCGCCCGTCGTCTGTCTCTATGTCCTGGAGACGCCGTCGCGGGGCCAGCGGGCCATGGGCGCTGCGGCGCGCTGGTGGCTGGCTGGCAGCCTGAGAGCCCTCGACGCCGCGCTGCGCGCCATCGGCAATCGCCTCGTCCTGCGCTCGGGGCCTGCGGAGGAGATCGTCCCCGAGGTCGTCGACGCCACCGGCGCTGGCACTGTGCTGTGGAACCGGCGCTACGACGCCGGCGGCATCGCCATCGACCGGGAACTGAAGGCCTCGCTACGCTCAGGCGGTAGGGAGGTTGAGAGCCTGCCAGGCAACCTGCTGCGCGAGCCCTGGGAGGTGAAATCCGCCGCCGGCGATCCGATGAAGGTGTTCTCGCCCTTCTGGCGGGCCCATCAGCGGCTGGGCGATATCCGCCCTCCCCTCCGGGCACCGGGGGCGCTCGCATCCTTGGCCGGCGACTTCCCCGGCGATGACGTGGCCGCCTGGAACCTGGAGCCGACCCGCCCGAACTGGGCCAGCGCCTTTCCAGACGCGTGGACACCCGGCGAGGCCGGCGCCCAGGCACGCCTCGCCGCCTTTCTCGACGAGGAGTTGGCCGGCTATGCCGATAACCGCGACCGGCCGGACCGCCCCTCGACCTCCCGCCTGTCGCCGCATCTGCGGTTCGGCGAGATTTCGCCGGTCCAGATCTGGCATCAGGCCCATCTGGCCGCCGGAATGGATCACGGCCGCGACCTCGCCAAGTTCCTCGCCGAGGTCGGCTGGCGCGAATTCGCCTACCACCTGCTCTTCCACTGGCCGAACCTCGCCGGCGAGAGCTTCCAGCCCCGCTTCGAGGCCTTCCCCTGGCGGTCCGACCCGTCGTCCCTGCGCGCCTGGCAGCGCGGCATGACCGGCTATCCGCTGGTCGATGCTGGCATGCGGCAGCTCTGGAAGACAGGCTGGATCCACAACCGCGTCCGCATGGTCGTTGCCTCCTTCCTGGTCAAGCACCTGCTCCTCGACTGGCGGGAGGGCGAACGCTGGTTCTGGGACACGCTGGTCGACGCCGACGTCGCCAACAATCCCGCCAGCTGGCAATGGGTGGCGGGCTCCGGAGCCGACGCCGCCCCCTATTTCCGCATCTTCAATCCCGTCCTGCAGGGGGAGAAGTTCGACCCCCGCGGCGACTATGTCCGCCGATGGGTGCCCGAACTCGCAGCCCTCCCCGCGCAGGTGATCCACGCGCCCTGGAAGGCGCCGGCGGCCGTCCTGGCAAAGGCGGGAGTCCGCCTCGGCGAAACCTATCCCGCGCCCATCGTCGACCACGACGCCGCGCGCGAGCGCGCCCTCGCCGCTCTCTCCGAAATCCGCGACGCCACCGCGGCATGAAGGCCTCACCCGTCCCTCTTCGCGGCCCCGCCGGGAACTCCCGGCGGCATTGAAGGATTTGTCAAATTGCCTAGTCTGTCCTTGGCACAAGAAATCGCAGCCGATTGCGGATTTCCGTGGCGGGTGAGCCGCATTGCCTGGAACGGTCCGCCCGATTGCCGGTTTCGAGGGCCCAGAGTCATTCCGAAACAACGGAAGGCGACGTTCCGATGAGCATCACCAGCCACCCCGTCCAAGGTCTCGCCGAAACCATCGAGGTCACGCGGGACAGCCTCCGGCGTGCTACCGCCGGCCTGCCCTCGCTGATGCGCCTGGCCCTGGGCTATCCCCTGAAGATCCGCTACGGCAGCCTGACGCTTCGCCTGCCCGACGGCCGCCGGCTACTGTTCCGCGGCGCCGAGCCCGGCCCCAGCGCCGAGATGATCGTCAACGACCTGGCCTTTGCCCGACGCCTGATCCTCGACGGTGACGTCGGCTTCGCCGAGGCCTTCATCCGCGGCGAATGGGACACGCCCGACCTCTCGGGCTTCCTGCACTTCTTCGCCTTCAACATGGAGGCGGTGCGCAACCTGACGCGGTTCAATCCCGTCGCGCGCCTGATGCAGCGCTACCGCCACTGGCGCAACCGCAACACCCGTACCCAGGCGCGGCGCAACATCGCTGCCCATTACGATCTCGGCAACGCCTTCTACCGCGAGTGGCTCGACCCCTCGATGACCTATTCCTCGGCCCTGTTCGCGCGGGGTGACGAGACCCTGCATGAAGCCCAGCTCACCAAGTACCGGCGGCTGGCGCGGGAGCTCGGGCTCAAGCCGGGCGACAACGTGCTGGAGATCGGCTGCGGCTGGGGCGGATTTGCCGAGGTCGCGGCGCGCGAGTTCGGCGCACGCGTTACAGGCCTGACCCTGTCGCAGGAGCAGTTCGACCACGCGACGCGCCGCATGGCCGAGTCCGGCCTCTCCGACCGGGTGACGATCAAGCTGCAGGACTATCGCGACGAACGAGGCAACTATGACGCCGTCGCCTCCATCGAGATGTTCGAGGCGGTGGGCAAGGAATACTGGCAGACCTATTTCGACCGCGTCGCCGCCTGCCTGAAGCCGGGCGGACGCGCCGGCCTCCAAGTCATCACCATCGACGAGTCCTATTTCAGCGACTACGTGCGGGAGATCGACTTCATCCGCGCCTATATCTTTCCAGGCGGCATGTTGCCGACGCCGACCCACATGCGCGACCTGCCACGGCGGGCGGGCCTTGCGGTCGAGGGCGAACTCGGCTTCGGCCGCGACTATGCCCGCACACTCCACGCCTGGGCAGACGCCTTCACGGCGGCCTGGAGCAAGCTCGTCCCGCTCGGCTTCGACGAGCGGTTCCGGCGCATGTGGCTCTACTACCTCTGCTACTGCGAGGCCGGCTTCCGCACCGGCGGCATCGACGTGCGGCAGATGGTCTATCGCCGGCTCTAGCGCCCCGGCGGGCGCCGTGTCGCGGGGTTGAGCCGCGCACGGCGCTCGGATAGCGTCCGGGCCGGAGCGGAGCCCTCGCATGTCCATTGCAGCCAATGTGGTCGACGCCATCGGCAACACGCCGCTCATCCGCCTGGCGCGCGCGAGCGAGGCGACCGGCTGCACCATTCTCGGCAAGGCCGAGTTCATGAATCCCGGCCAGTCGGTGAAGGACCGGGCGGCGCTCTATCTCGTCCGCGACGCCATGGCGAAGGGGCTCGTGCGGCCGGGCGGCACCATTGTGGAGGGCACCGCCGGCAATACCGGCATCGGCCTTGCCATGGTCGGGCGGGCCCTCGGCCTCAACTGCGTCATCGTCATTCCCGAGACCCAGTCCAAGGAGAAGAAGGACACGCTGCGCCAGCTCGGTGCGCGCCTCATGGAGGTGCCGGCCGTCCCCTATGCCAGTCCGAATAATTTCGTGAAGGTGTCGGGTCGGGTCGCCGAGCGGCTGGCGCGCGAGAACCCCGACGGCGCCTTCTGGGCCAACCAGTTCGACAATGTCGCCAACCGCCAGGCCCATATCGAGACCACGGGCCCCGAAATCTGGCGCGACACCGACGGCCGCGTGGACGGCTTCATCTGCGCCGTCGGCTCCGGCGGCACGCTGGCCGGCACCGCCATGGCGCTGAAGGAGCGCTCCACCGCCGTGACCATCGGCTGCGCCGACCCGATGGGGGCGGCCATGTATTCCTGGTTCACCAGCGGCGAGCTGAAGGCGAGCGGCTCCTCCATCGCCGAGGGAATCGGCCAGGGGCGGGTGACGGCGAACGTCGCCGGGGCGCCCGTCGACATCGCCTTCCAGATTCCCGACGAGGAGGCGATCCCCGTCATGTTCGATCTGCTCGAGCACGAGGGGCTTTGCGTCGGCCCCTCATCCGGCGTCAACGTCGCCGGTGCCATCCGCCTCGCCCGCCAGATGGGACCCGGCCATACGATCGTGACCATTCTGTGCGACTACGGCTTCCGCTATGCCTCCAAGATCTACGACCCCGCCTTCCTGCGCAGCAAGGGGCTGGCTGTTCCGGCCCTGCTCGAACAGCCGGCGCTGCCCCTGACGGACCTCCTGCCGGTGACCTGATGCCGACCCAGTTCTTGTTTCGCGATGACGCCTACCTGACCGAATGCGAGGCGGTGGTCACCGCCATCGCCGAGAAGAACGGCGCGGTCGGCGTCGAGCTCGACCGCACCGTCTTCTATCCCACCGGCGGCGGCCAGCCCGGCGATTCCGGCTGGCTGCGGGTCGGCGGCGAGGACCTCGCCGTCGCCACCGCGGTCTATGGCGAGACCAAGGGCGACATCGTCCATGTCCTGGCGCCCGGCGTTTCCGCTCCCCTCTTGGGGACGAAGGTGACCGCGCGCATCGACTGGCCCGTCCGCCACGCCCGGATGCGCATGCACACCGGCCTGCACCTGCTCTCGGTGGTCCTGCCTTATCCCGTCACCGGCGGGTCGATCGGGGCCGAGGAGAGCCGGCTCGACTTTGACATCCCCGAAGCCGGACTGGACCGCGACGTTCTGACCGAGAAGCTGAACGCCCTGATCGGGCAGGATGCGGCCGTGACCGAGCGCTGGATCACCGATGCCGAGCTCGAAGCCAATCCCGGCCTGGTCAAGACCATGGCGGTGAAGCCGCCCATGGGATCGGGCAAGGTTCGGCTGGTGGAGATCGCCGGCCTCGACCTGCAGCCCTGCGGCGGCACCCATGTGCGGCGCACCGGCGAGATCGGACGGATGGCCATCTCGGCCATCGAGAAAAAAGGCAAGCAGAACCGGCGCGTACGCGTCGTGTTCGCGTGAGGAGACGAGACCTGTGAGCACCCTGCCCTCGCCCTGGCTGCGATCCACCGACTGGCTGGCCGACCATCTTGGCTATCCCGACCTGGTGATCCTCGACGGCTCCTATTTCCTGCCGACGATGAAGCGGGACGCGGACGCCGAATTCCTCGAGGCCCATATCCCCGGCGCCCAGCGCTTCGACATCGACGTCGTCAAGGACCCCGATTCCGACCTGCCGCACATGATGCCCTCGGCGACCGTCTTCTCCGCCGCCTGCCGCAAGCTCGGCATCGGCGACGGCAAGTCGGTGCTGGTCTATGATTCCCTCGGCCTGTTCTCGGCTCCGCGGGTCTGGTGGATGTGCCGCAGCTTCGGCATCGAGCGCGTCTTCATTCTCGACGGCGGCCTGCCGAAATGGGTGGCCGAGGGCCGCGAGGTCGAGACCGGTCCGGCGCGCCCGCGCGAGGCCCGCCACCTCACCGCCCGGCAGAACCACGGCGCCGTTGCCGATCTCGGCGACGTCAAGAAGGCCCTGGCGAGCGGCAAGGTGCAGGTGGTGGACGCCCGTTCGGCCGAGCGATTCCGCGGCGAGGCTCCGGAGCCGCGGGCGGGCCTCAGGAGCGGCCACATGCCCGGTTCCTTCAACGTCCCCTCCTCCGCCCTGGTGGAGGACGGCCGCCTCGTCTCGCAGGATCGCATCCGCGCCGCCTTCACGTCAGCCGGGGTCGACCTTGACAGGCCGATCATCACCAGCTGCGGCTCGGGCGTCTCCGCCGGCATCCTCTGGCTCGGGCTCGATGCCCTCGGCAAGCAGCCGGCCGGGCTCTACGACGGCTCGTGGAGCGAATGGGGCGCGCGGGACGACTGCCCTGTCGCGACCGGCCCCGGCAGGTGAGACGGGGGACGCCGTCCTCAGGCGGCCAGCGTCACGAGTGACAGCCCGAAGGCGGCCAGGCAGACGATGACCCGCGCGCGGTGCCATGCCGCCCAGCGCGCGAGAGCCGCCGGTAGTTCCGCGGTCGACACCGCCTGTCGGAGGAACGCTTCGTTCGCCGCCTTGAAGAACGCGAGATAGATGGCGACGAGGCTGCAGGTCAGCACCGCCGCCCCGATCGCCGACAGGGCGCGCGGCGCGAGGCTGCCTGCCTGCAGGGTGACCTGCACGGCAGCCAGAATGGCGGCCGGCGGGGCCGCCAGGGTGAGCGGAGCGAAGAACCGGTAGAGAACCGGCCCAAAGGTCGGATGCAGCGCGTAGAACGTCTCGGCCGGCAAGGTGCGCCAGTAGGGCACCAGCAGCCGGTCCTCGGCCAGCAGGGCGCCAGCGAGAAGGCCGAGGCTCCCAGCCGCCAGCAGCGGCAGCACGAGACCGGCCAGGCCTGACACTGACACCCCTCCGGTCTGGCCGGTCAGTGCAGGATCTGGCTGAGGAAGAGCTTGGTCCGCTCGTGCTGCGGGTAGGAGAAGAACGCCGCCGGCTCGTTCATCTCGATGATCTGGCCATAGTCCATGAAGATGACGCGGTTGGCCACCTGGCGGGCGAAGCCCATTTCGTGGGTGACGCAGAGCATGGTCATGCCCTCCTCGGCGAGGCCCACCATCGTGTCCAGCACCTCCTTCACCATTTCCGGGGCGAGGGCGGAGGTCGGCTCGTCGAAGAGCATGATCTTCGGGCTCATGCACAGCGCGCGGGCGATGGCGACGCGCTGCTGCTGGCCGCCGGAGAGCTGGCCGGGATATTTCAGCGCCTGCTCGGGGATCCGCACGCGCTTGAGGTAGTGCATGGCCACCTCCTCGGCGTCCTTCTTGGGCATCTTCTTTACCCAGATCGGCGCCAGCGTGCAGTTCTCGAGGATGGTCAGGTGCGGGAAGAGGTTGAAGTGCTGGAACACCATGCCGACCTCGCGACGGATCTCGTCGATCTTCTTCAGGTCGTTGGTCAGCTCGATGCCGTCGACGACGATCCTGCCCTGCTGGTGCTCCTCCAGCCGGTTGATGCAGCGGATCATGGTCGACTTGCCCGAGCCCGAGGGACCGCAGATGACGATGCGCTCGCCGCGGTGGACGGTGAGGTTGATGTCCTTCAGCACGTGGAACTCGCCGTACCACTTGTGCATGCCCGCGATCGAGACGGCGACCTCGTTGGTCGTCGTCGGCATCTTGGCGATGGAGGGGCTGGCCATGCGGAACTCCTGGAATCCAGTTTGACGGAGTGCCGCTCTTAGCGGCGGCGTCCGGTGTTGAGACGGTTCTCGACGAAGATCGAGTAGCGGGACATGAAGTAGCAGAAGGCGAAGTAGATGATCCCGGCGAAGGCGAAGCCGGTATAGAGCGTCACCGGGCTCGCCCATTGCGGATCGGTGAAGCCGGCGCGGATGCCGCCGAGAAGGTCGAAGATCGCCACGATGGAGACCAGCGTCGTGTCCTTGAACAGGCCGATGAAGGCGTTGACGATGCCGGGGATCACCAGTTTCAGCGCCTGCGGCATGATGATCAGGCTCATCATGCGCGGGTAGTTCAGCCCGAGCGCCATGGCGCCCTCGAACTGGCCCTTGGGGATCGCCTGCAGGCCGCCGCGGATGGTCTCGGCCATATAGGCGCCCGAGAAGATTGAGACGCCGACGAGGACGCGCACCATGGCGTCGGGCGAGCGCTCGAGGAAGAGCGGCAGCATGTAGGTGGCGAAGAACAGCACGGTGATGAGCGGCACGCCGCGCACCAGTTCGATCACCGCCACGGAGAGAAGGCGGATGATCGGCATCTTCGACCGCCGCCCGAGGGCCAGCGCGACGCCGATGGGCAGCGCCGCCACGATGCCGGTGGTCGCCACCACCAGCGTCACCAAGAGCCCGCCCCATTGCCGCGTCTCGACGATGGGCAGCCGCGGCACGCTGAACAGGCCGGTGCGCACCAGCAGGAGCAGCAGGATGCCGACGGCGATCGCCGCGCCGCCCCACTGGAGGAACAGCATGTTCGGCGGCCCCTCGACCCGGCTCATCAGGTAGCCGACGACCAAGGTGATGCCGCCGAGGATCGCCAGCCAGCCGATCACGCTGAGCCAGGGATTGATGAGCGAGCCGCCGTAGAGGAGGTTGAAGGCGAGGATGGGGAAGGCGCCGAAGAACAGCACCGCGTTGAGCGGCTTCTGCGGCACCGACGGGATCAGCAGCGGCACGAGGAGCGCAACCGCCACCGCATAGGTGAGGTTCACCCGCCAGCGCTCGTCCACCGGATAGAAGCCGTACATGAACTGGCCGAACTTCGCCCAGACGAAGGGCCAGCAGGCGCCGACCGAGCGGCCGACCTTCTCGTCGAGGCAGGCGTCGCGATCGGCGCCGGTCCACACGGCCCGGATGACGGTGAAGTCGACGAAGGTCCAGATGGCCATCACCGCGATATAGGCGCCGACCACCGTCAGCAGCGCCTGCAGCGGGCTGGAGAACAGGTTGGCGCGCGCCCAGCCCCAGGGGCCGACGAGGCTCGCCGGCGGGGGCAGCGGCTGCAGCAATTCCGAGCGCGTGAAGGACGTGTTCATGGCCGCGCCCTCACCGCTCGACCAGCGCGATGCGCTGGTTGTACCAGTTCATGAAGATGGACGTGACGATGGAGATCGTCAGGTAGCAGCCCATCCACATGGCGATGATCTCGATCGCCTGTCCCGTCTGGTTGAGGATCGTGCCGCCGACTGACACCATGTCCGGATAGCCGATGCCGACCGCAAGCGACGAGTTCTTGGCGAGATTCAGATACTGGCTGGTGAGCGGCGGGATGATCACCCGCAGCGCCTGGGGAATCACGATGAGGTTGAGGATGCGCCCCTCGGGCAGGCCGAGCGAGCGTCCCGCCTCGGTCTGTCCGTAGCTCACGGCCTGGATGCCGGCCCGCACGATCTCGCCGATGAAGGCGGCTGTATAGGCCACCAGCGCGATGGTGAGCGCGACGAATTCGGGGATCAGGGTCATGCCGCCGGTGAGGTTGAAGCGGCCCTGCTGGGCATAGTCGAACGAGATCGGCATGCCGGCGAGGAAATAGGCCAGGATCGGCAGGCCGAGGATCAGACCCGCCATGCTGGCCGCCACCGGGAACTGCTGCCCGGTCGCCGCCTGACGCTTGTAGGCCCAGGAGCGGACGGCGAAGGCTGCCACGAGGCCGACGATGAGCGCGATGCCGATGGCGCCGGCTCCCGCCTCGAAGATCGGCCGCGGCACTGTGATGCCGCGCTGGTTGGCGAAGAACAGGCCGAACAGCGAATGGGAATTGCGCGGCGTCGGCATGGCCGCCAGCACCGCGAGGTACCAGAAGAGGATCTGGAACAGGAGTGGCAGGTTGCGGATCACCTCCACGTACCAGTAGGCGATCTTCGAGATCACCCAGTTCGGCGAGAGGCGCGCCACGCCCACCACAAAGCCCAGAAGGGTCGCGAAGAAGATGCCGACCACCGCCACGAGAAGGGTGTTCAGCAGGCCGATGAGGAAGGCCCGGCCGTAGGACATGGATTCGGCCCAGGCAATGGGCGTCTGCGAGATGCCGAAGCCGGCGGTCTGCTCAAGGAAGCCGAAGCCGCCTGCAATGTTCTGGTTGCGCAGGTTCGTCACCGCATTGGTGACGGCCGTGAAGATGACGAAGACGAGAAGCGCGAGGGCCAGCCCCTGGAAGATCAGGCTTCGCGTCTTCGGATCATTGAAGAACGCCACTTTGGGCGCACCTGTCGCGCGAGCCGGCAATGTGCCGTCCGTCATCTTCGCCATCCCCTGCTCTGGCCCGGTGAGTGCCTTCTCGATGGAAAGCGGTTGTCTTCACCGGAAAAACCGTCCCGGATCGTGGACCCGGGACGATGATTGTGTCTAGTCGCTGCTCGCCGTTTTTTTGGGCGCGCTCAGCGGATGGGCGGGGCGTACTGCAGGCCACCCTTGGTCCACAGGGCGTTCAGGCCCCGCGAGATGCCGAGGCGGGTCGACGGGCCGACGTTGCGGTCGAAGACCTCGGCGTAGTTGCCGACGTGACGCACGATGCGCACCACCCAGTCCTTGGTCAGGCCCAGGGCCTCGCCGCCATTGCCCTCGACGCCGAGAACGCGGCGGATCTCGGGATTGGTCGACTGCATCATCTGGTCGATGTTGGCCTTGGTGATGTTCAGCTCCTCGGCCGTCACCATGGCGAAGTGCACCCACTTCACGATGTCGAGCCACTGGTCGTCGCCGTGGCGCACCACCGGGCCGAGCGGCTCCTTGGAGATGATCTCCGGCAGGACGACGTGGTCGTCGGGCTTGGCGAGCTTCACG
Organism: Pseudomonadota bacterium; assembly: GCA_023427545.1. Classification (GTDB taxonomy): domain Bacteria; phylum Pseudomonadota; class Alphaproteobacteria; order Rhizobiales; family Devosiaceae; genus JAEZBF01. The sequence continues at coordinate 3,369 of JAEZBF010000308.1, read as the reverse complement.
CGCTCGGCATAGAGGCCCGAGGCGTCGGTGGTGAACACGTCGCAGCGGCCGGAATCATAGGCCTTCACCGTCTCGTCGGCGCTGGCGAACACCACCGGCTCGTACTTCAGGTTGTTGGCCCGGAAGAAGTCGGCGACGTTGAGTTCCGTGGTGGTGCCGGTCTGCACGCAGATCGAGGCGCCGGAGAGCTCGCGGGCGCTCTTCACGTTGAGCGACTTGCGCACCATGAAGCCCTGCCCGTCATAGTAGTTGACGCCGGCGAAGTTCAGGCCGAGCGATGTGTCGCGCTGCAGCGTCCAGGTGGTGTTGCGCGACAGCACGTCGATCTCGCCGGACTGGAGCGCGGTGAAACGGTCCTTGGCCGAGAGCGGCGAGAAGCGGACCTTGTTCGGGTCGTTGAAGATCGCCGCCGCGACGGCGCGGCACAGGTCGACGTCGAGGCCGGTCCAGTTGCCGGCGCTGTCGGGCATGGAGAAGCCGGCGAGGCCCTGGGTCACGCCACACTGGACGAAGCCCTTGTTCTGCACGTTGCGGAGCGTCGAGGGCGCCTGGGCCAGGGCGGCCGTGGCGCCCAGGCCGAGCGCGGCCCCCAGCGCGAGCGTTGAGACGATACGTTTCATGGTGGCAGCCTTTCCCACTCTGAATGTGGATTGTTTGTTGTGCTTTGCGGGCGCCGAAACGGCCCGTCGTCGAGGACATTCATCCCGAAGACCCCGCATTTCTGCATCTCAGGCCATCTCGCCAGCGGGGTCAAGGGCTTGACGGGAGCACAAATCGCCGCGGAAATGGCCGCCGCTCCCTTGGGGGAGATTCTTCTCTCTGCGACAACTTTCCGAACAATTCGAGGCAGGTATGGCTGGCCCTTCTGATTCCAAGCGCCTGTCCGAGCGCACGCGGCTCGTTCTCGGCGGCCGCAAGCCGGCCGAGCAGTTCGGCTTCGTCAATACGCCGATCTACAGAGGGTCCACCGTCCTCTATCCGACCTACGAGGAGTTGAAGACCCGCCGCCAGAAATACGTCTATGGCACCAAGGGCACACCGACGACGCGAGCCCTCGAGGAGGCCTGGACGGACCTCTCCGGAGCCGCTGGTACGGTGCTCGTGCCCTCCGGCCTCGCCGCCATCGCCATCGCGCTGCAGTCCTGCCTCAAGGCCGGCGACCACATGCTGGTGACCGATTCCGTCTACCGCCCGACCCGGCAATATGCCGACGGCGTGCTGAAGCGCTTCGGCGTCGAGACGACCTATTATGACCCGCTGATCGGGGCCGGCATCGCAGACCTCATGCGACCGAACACCACGGTGGTCTTCACCGAGGCGCCGGGTTCGCAGTCCTTTGAGATGCAGGACATCCCGGCCATCGCCGAGGTCGCCCACGCCCGGGGCGCGCTCGTGGTGATGGACAATACCTGGGCGACGCCGCTGTATTTTCCGCCCCACGAGCGCGGCGCCGACATCGCGATCGAGGCCGGCACCAAATATCTCGGCGGCCATTCCGACCTCCTCATGGGCCTCGTCACGGCCAACGAGCGCGCCTGGCCGGCGCTGAAGGAGACCTTCGACCTCACCGCCATCGGGGCCGGGCCGGAGGATTGCTTCCTGGCGCTGCGTGGCCTGCGCACCATGAAGCTGCGCCTCGACGAGGCCAACCGCCAGGGCATGGCCATGGCGGAATGGCTGTCCAAGCGGCCCGAGGTGAAGACGGTGCTGCATCCCGCCTTCCCGTCCCATCCCGGCCACGCCATCTGGAAGCGCGATTTCAAGGGCGCCTCCGGCCTCTTCTCGGTGATCCTGCACCCGCTCACCGAGCTTCAGCTCGGCGCCTTCCTCGACGGGCTGGAGCTCTTCGGCATGGGCTATTCCTGGGGCGGCTACGAGAGCCTCGTCGTCCCCTTCGACTGCGCGCCCTACCGCACCGCCACCACATGGAACCCCGGCGGCACCGCCCTGCGCTTCCAGATCGGCCTCGAGGACGTGGCCGATCTCCAGGCCGACCTCGCCGCCGGCTTCGAGCGGATCAAGGCGGCCGGCTGAGCCTCAGCCGGCGAGGCGCCGCACCAGACGGCCGAGCGCCTGCCGCACCCGGCGCAGCGACATGGCGAACGGCCGCCGTTCCGGCCCCGGCGTGAAGACCAGCGCGCGGCGCGCAAACCAGTCGCGCGTCATCAGCGTGAACCAGGCCCCCCACAGCGAGCCGACGACGATGTCGGTGAAATAGTGCGCGTCCACCGCGATGCGGCTGAAGGCCACAACAGCCGCCGCGGCGATGAAGGCCTTGCGCCAGCGCGGGAACAGGCAGGCGAAGGCGACGCCGATGGCGAAGGCGGTCTGCGAATGCCCGGAGGGAAAGCTCGCATAGGACGCCTGCCAGCTCGGGAACTGGAAGTGCAGCGCGCCGAACTCCTCGAAATAGCGCGGCCGGCCGCGGGCGATGATGCGCTTGACGATGGTGATGATCAGCCCCGAACCGCCCACCGCGATGAAGACGAAGGCGAGCCTCGCTGAAAGCGCCAGCATGACCTTGTCGGCAAAGCCGCGCACCGGCCTGGCGACGGCGAGGATCAGGAGGATCAGGACGCCGCTCGGGATCAGCACCCAGGCGGATTTGCCGACATCGGTGACCGTTTCCCAGACGATGGCCGTGGTGCCGGACGTATAGACCCGGACGCCCTGGAAATAGGGGTCGAGATAGGCCATGCCGGCGAGGATCAGCGCCAGCGCCACCAGACCCGCGCAGAACCGCTCGGCGCCGCTCTCGAAGAGGCGCAGCATCGGCGCGGCACCCGGCCGGGCGGGACGGGCCAGGCGCCGCAGCGCCCCGGTGAAGGTCGCGACGAACAAGTCCAGGCGCCGCCGCAGCCCGCGGCGCTCGTCCCCGGTGGAGGCGGAAGTCGAGAGGCTCATGCGGTCCGTTTAGGCCATTCGCGCCGTCCGGTCACGATCCAGCGGCGCAAAACCGCACCGCTGCGGCCAGGCGGGGGTGACCTTTCGCCGCGGCGGCGCTATGGAAGCGCCTTCCGCCACAGAACGTCCCCCGGTCATGCTCGGTTACCTCGCCCTCGCCGGCTTCATCGCCACCATTCCCGCCGCCAACTGGCTCATCGGCAACGCCGGCACCGTCTGCGCGCCGAACGGCCCCTGCCTGATCCCCGTCGGCTTCGGACTGATGGCACCGAGCGGCGTGCTGATGATCGGCCTCGCCCTTGTGCTGCGCGACCTCGTCCAGCGCCGCCTCGGTGTGCTGTGGTCGCTTGCCGGCATCGTCGCCGGCGCCGCCCTGTCCTGGGCCGTGGCGGCCCCGGCCCTGGCGCTCGCCTCGGCCGCCGCCTTCCTCTTCTCCGAACTCGCCGACACCGCCGTCTACACGCC
>JAEZBF010000268.1 GCA_023427545.1 Pseudomonadota bacterium | reverse complement strand
CTCTACATCGACGCGGGTTTCTCGAGCGCCGACGAAGCGCTCGCCGCCGGTGTGGATGTCGGCACGCCGGTGGTCTATTCGCCGCACGTCGTCGAGTTGGCCGGGGGTCGCATCGCGGGCACTTCGGTCGACGATCGTGCTGCCTGCGCGGTGCTGCTCGAGGTGGCGCGGCTGCTGCAGGGGGTCGAAACGAGGCCCACGGTCCATCTGGTGTTCTCGGTGCAGGAGGAGTTCAACCTCCGCGGCGCCTTGCCGGCAGCGCAGGTGCTCAACCCCGACATCTGCATCCAGCTCGACCTCGTGCTCGCGACGGACACGCCTGACATGGCCGCGCGGGGCGACGTGCGGCTGGGCGGTGGACCGGCGATGAGCATGTATTCGTTCCACGGGCGGGGCACGCTCAACGGCTGCATCCCCCACCCTGCCCTCGTCGCGCTCTTCGACGGCGCGGCGCGCGAATCCGGCATTCCGCTGCAGCGCAGCGCGCATGTCGGGGCGCTGACGGAAACCTCATACGTGCAACTCGTCGGCGCGGGCGTCGCGTCGATCGACCTCGGCTTTCCCTGCCGCTACACGCACTCGGCCGTCGAGGTCTGCGACCTTGCCGATCTGGGGGCGCTGACCCGGCTGGTGGTCGCCGGCGTGCAGCGGGTGCGCCCCGGCTTCTCCCTCGACCCGGACGACTTCGTGCGATGAGCTACTATCTCGGCATCGACATCGGGACGTACGAGAGCAAAGGCGTGCTTGTCGACGCTGTCGGCAAGATCGTCGCCAGCGCGAGCAAGCCGCACAAGATGCTGGTGCCGCAGCCGGGCTGGGCCGAACACAGGCCGCGCGAGGACTGGTGGGACGACCTCACGTTCATTTCGAAAAAGCTGCTCGCCGACAGCGGCCTTCAGGGCGACGACATCAAGGCGGTGGCGACGAGCGCCATCGGCCCTTGCATGCTGCCGGTCGACGACGCCGGCGAGCCGCTGATGAACGCGGTGCTCTATGGTGTCGACACGCGGGCGGCGAGGGAGATCGAGGAGCTTACCGCTGCCATCGGCGAGGACGTGCTCGTCGAGCGCTGCGGGCAGGCGCTGACCAGCCAGGCCGTCGGCCCCAAGATCCTCTGGCTCAAGCGCAACCGGCCAGAGGTTTACGCAAGGACGGCGCGAGTCCTCACGTCGACGACCTACCTAGTGCACAAGCTGACCGGGCACTACGTCATCGACCACTACTCGGCCGCGAACTTCTCGCCGCTCTACGATGTCGACCGGCTGCAGTGGACCGATGCCCTTGCCCCCGACATCCTGCCGCTCGACAAGCTTCCGCGTCTCTGCTGGACCACGGAAATCGCCGGCTACGTCACGGCGGAGGCCGCCGCAGAGACCGGGCTTGCGATCGGTACGCCGGTGACTGCAGGGACGATCGATGCCGCCGCGGAGGCGCTGAGCGTGGGCGTGCTCGAGGCCGGCGACATGCTGCTGATGTATGGCTCGACCATCTTCATCATCATGCTCACGAGCGAGCGTGTCCGCGATCCGCGCCTCTGGTATGCGCCGTGGCTGTTTCCGGGCCAGCACGCCTCGCTGTCGGGGCTCGCGACCAGCGGCACGCTCAGCCACTGGTTCCGGGAGCAGTTCGCACGCGAGCTCGACCCGGACACCGCAGTGATGACGCTGGCGGCGGAAGCGGAGCAATCGCCGCCGGGGGCGCGGGGGCTTGTCGTCCTGCCCTACTTTTCGGGTGAGCGTACGCCGATCCACGATACCCACGCCAAGGGCATGATCTTCGGGCTCGATCTCACGCACACCCGAGGCGACATCTACCGCGCGCTTTTCGAGGGCATCGCCTGCGGCACGAACCACGTGTTTGAAACCTATGCTGAGGCGGGTCAGGAGCCGCTGTCCATCCTGGCCGCAGGTGGCGGCACGAAGAACCGTGTGTGGTCGCAAGCGACCTCGGACGTCTCCGGGCACGTCCAGATCATCCGAGAGAAAACCGTCGGCGCCTCCTACGGCGACGCGTTCCTGGCGGCGCTTGCGATCGGCGACGTGCAGCGCGACGACATCCGCAGCTGGAACCCGATCGCCCGCAAGATCGAACCCGACTACGCGTTCCAGGCGACCTACGCCGAGCAGTATCGCCGCTTCCGCGAGCTCTACCCGCGCACCAAGGACCTCATGCGCGGCTGAGCTACTTCACGGAGCCGGCGGTGAGGCCCTTGATGATGTAGCGCTCGAGCAGCACGCCGATGATGACCAGCGGCAGGATGGCCGCGGTCGAGAGCGCTGCCATCACGCCCCAGTTGATCCCCTGCGAGCCAGTCTGGCTGGCGACCATCACCGGCAGGGTGTTGGCGTTGGTGCTGGTGAGCAGCGCGGCGAAGAAATACTCGTTCCAGCAGAGGATCAGGGAGAGGATGAAGGCCGCGACCATCCCCGGCAGCGCGATCGGCAGGATCAGGCGCATGAACACGCCCCACGACGAGAGACCGTCGACGAGGCCGGCTTCGTCGAGCTCGCGCGGGATGGTGTCGAACTGGTCCCGCATGATCCAGATGACGATCGGCATGACCGAGAGCGTGTAGAGCAGGATGAGGCCGATCTGCGTGTCGAGCAGCGCCAGCGACTTGTAGAGAACGAGGAACGGCAGCGCGAGGACGACCGGCGGCAGGATCAGCTGCGAGACGAAGAAGAACGAGATGTCGGCGTTGCGCATGTAGCCGAACTTGTAGTCGAAGCGGCTGAGCCCGTAGGCGGCGAGCGATCCAAGCACGATCGCGAGGAACGAAGCGCCGAGCGAGATCACGGCGGAGTTCGTGAATCGCTTGAGGAACTCGTCGCGCACCGTTGAAACGCCGAAGATCGTGTCCGGCGAAAGGCCCAGTGATTGCCAGCCGCGCCAGCTCGGTTCGAAACCGCCGACCCACGGGACCAAGTGCCCCTGCATGACATTGGGCGGCAACTTGAACGAGGTCGTCACCGTCCAATAGATGGGGAACAGGCAGACCGCGGTCCAGAAGATCAGCAGGCCGTAGACGATGATGCGGCCGCCGATCGCGATGGTGCGGAAGCGCCACTCGCTGTGCGCGGAGGTGACGGGTTCGGCGGCAATACTCACGGCCATCGGCGCCTCACGCGCGCTTCTGCATCCGCTTGCTCACGAGGCCGAGCAAGACGGTGATGAAGACGACGATCAGTACGAGATAGACAAACGCGAGAAGCGTGCCGTAGCCGACGTTCGAGCGGTCCCGATACTCGCGAAAAATGAAGCTCGTGACCGAATCGGTGGCGCCGCCGGGGCCACCCGAGGTCACGTTGATGATGATGTCGGCGATCTTCAGCTTGAAGATGATGCGGATGATGATCGCCGTGATCGAGACCGGCAGCATCAGCGGAAAGGTGATCTGCCAGAACCCCTGCCAGGCGTTCGCGCCGTCGACCCGCGCCGCCTCCTGCACTTCCCTCGGCAGCGCCTGCAGGCCCGCCAGCAGCATGATCATCATGAAGGGGATGAAGGTCCAGGCATCCATGAACTCGATCATCAGGCGCGCGACCCAAGGATCGCTGAAGAACTGCGGGTTCTGCCAGCCCAGCGCCTTGGCGAGCTTGGCGAGGGGGCCGAAGCGGATCTCCATCATGGACTTGCCGATCATCCAGGAGACGGCAACCGGCGAGAGCATCAGCGGCAGAAGAAAGGCAACGCGGAAGAACCGCCGGCCGCGTATCTCGGAATTGAGAAGCAGCGCGAGACCGAAGGCGATGGCGTATTCCACCAGCACCATCAGCACGTAGAAGATCATGTTGCGGAGCGCGTTCCAGTAAAACGGATCGCGCAGCATCTGGTAGAAATTGTCGAGCCCGTTGAACCTGCCGCCGCTGAGCGAGGCGAGGTTCCAGTCCGATAGCGCGAGGCTGATCCCGAAGATCATCGGGAAGATCACCATCGCGACGGTGAACAGCGCCGCGGGCAGCACGAACAGCGCGCGGCGTCCCTTTTCGCCGTGGACCAGCACCTGCCGGATGCAGAGCGCAACACCCCAGACGAGATAGGCATAGAGCAGCGGTCGCCAGTCGGTGAAGCCAAGCCGCACGAGGCCGGTGGTGTTCGCCACCTGCAGGATCAGCACAAGGACGAGAAGGGCGCTGGCCGCGAGCAGGACCAAGTGCCCGAGCCGCCGCCGGCTGCTCGGGACGTCTCTGATGGTGGACTCGATGAACTCGTGGGTACTCATCGGCGCGAGCCTACTCGGGTGCACTCACTGCCGATAGGAGTGAGCTGCTCGTGTGCCCGGACCTCGTGGTTCGACAAGCTCACCATGAGGTCCTCACATTCAGCCGCGGCTCCAAGTAGCTTTTATGG
>JAEZBF010000230.1 GCA_023427545.1 Pseudomonadota bacterium | reverse complement strand
GCCATGAAACGACGAATCATCATTCTCGGCGCCGTCGTGCTCGTCGTCGTCGCGCTCTGGACCGGCGCCTGGTTCTTCCTCGCCAACGAAGTCCGGAACCAGGTCACTGCTTTAGCGACAGCTGATGGCGTCAACAGCCCGAAGGTCACCTGCGCGAACCTGAACGTCGGCGGCTATCCTTTCCGCTTCGACGTCACCTGCACCGGCGCGACGCTGACGGACGTCGATCTCACCGCCAATCTCAACGAGCTGCGCGCCAGCGTCCTCGTCTACCAGCCCTTCCACCTGCTCGTCTTCGCCCACGGACCGATCGATTTCGCTGACGCCTTCACCGGCGCGCGCAGCCGCCTCGACTGGCAGAGTCTTGAAGCCAGTGTCCGGCTCACCGACTGGCGCATCGCCCGCGCCTCGGTGGTGGTCGACAAGCCTGTCTGGACCGACACGCTGGCCGGCGAGACTCCCATCGCGAATGCCGAGCATGCCGAGTTCCACCTCATCGACATCCCCGAGCAGCTCGACAAGGCGGCCCACACCGCCGCACTCGCCGCCTATTCCACCGTCACCGGCCTAAATGCTCCCGCCTGGGCGATCGACCAGGGTGAGGCGAGCCTCGAAGCCGAGATTTCCCGCGTTCCGGACGACGTTCGCGCCTTCGCCGATCCCGAACCGCTCCGGCGCTGGCAGGCCGCCGGCGGGCAGCTCAAGATCACCGGGTTCAAGGGGAGCGATGCCGACCAGAACTTCGATGTCTCTGGCCTTCTCGCCCTCGACCCCAAGGGCCTCGCCAATGGCCGCCTCGACATCCGCTCGAAAGGCGTAATCGAAAACTTTGCCGGCATGATCCCGGCAGAACTGCAGGGGCTCGTGCTCGGCAGCCCCGGACCTGACGGCGCCTACGGCCAGACGCTGACCCTCACCTCCGGCGCCGTGCTCGCCGGCATCATCCCCGTTGGCCTCGTACCGCCGCTCTGGTGACGGGCACTAGGCATCGTCCCCGCCGCCATGCTCCCGAACGAACGGGACGGCTTCCAGAGTCGGAGCCGCCTCCCCATGAGGCCGTCCGAAGTCCGGCGCCGCGGTATCCTGCCCCACATCGATGATGGACCGCCGGATCGCCCGCGTCCGCGTGAACCAGTTCTCGAGGGCCTCTCCGTCCCCTACCCGCACCGCCCGTTGCAGCTGGCTGAGATCCTCGAGGAACCGCCCCAGCATCTCGAGCACGGCATCGCGGTTGGTCAGGAACACGTCGCGCCACATCACCGGGTCGGACGCCGCAATACGCGTGAAGTCCCGGAAGCCTGAGGCGGAGAACTTGATCACCTCGGACTGAGTATGTGCCTCGAGGTCCGCAACCGTCCCCACGATGTTGTAGGCTACCAAGTGCGGCACATGGCTGGTGATCGCCAGCACCATGTCGTGGTGGCCGGCATCCATGACCTCGACCTTGCTCCCCAGCTGCTGCCAGAAGGCCCGCAGCCGCTCCACCGCCTGGCCGTCTGTCCCCGGCTCAGGTGTGAGGATGCACCAGCGCCCCGCGAACAGCTCCGGAAAACCCGCGGCCGGTCCCGAATGCTCGGTACCTGCGATCGGATGCGCCGGCACGAAATGCACGTCGGCCGGCAGCAGCGGCCGGATCGTCTTGATGACATGCGCCTTGACCGACCCGACATCCGACAGGATCGCGCCCGGCATCAGGCTGCCGGCGACCTGCTCCATAAGGGCTCCATAGGCTCCGACCGGCGCGCAGAGGATCACAAGGTCGGCGCCGCGCACCGCTTCGGTGGCATCGAGCGTATAGCTGTCGCCCAGCCCCAGCTTGCGCGCTTCGTCCAGCGTCTCAGACCGCCGGGTCGAAATCGCGATATGCCGCGCCAGGTGCTTGTCGCGGACTGCGCGGGCAATCGAGGATCCGATCAGGCCGATCCCGATCAGCGCCAGCTTTTCAAACATCATGCCCCCTTCGCGCCGAACGGCTTGAGCACCTCTGCGACCGCCCGCATCGACGCTTCGGTGCCGATGGTGATCCTCAGCCCGTCCGGAATGCCGTAGCCATGCACCTCGCGCACGATCAATCCCCTGGCCATCAGCGCGGCGAACGCCTCCTGCGCAGCCGCCGGATCGGGGAACAGCACGAGGATGAAGTTCGCCTGGCTCGGCACCACCCGCAGGCGGTTCGAGCTCAGCGTCTTCGTCAGCCAGTCGCGCCACTCCGCATTGAAGCTGCGGAGCCGTCCGATGAACTCCCCGTCCCCCGCGGTGGCGACGCCCATTACCTGCGCCGGCAGCGATACATTGAACGGCCCGCGGATACGGTTGACCGCGTCGACCACGTGGGCGGGCCCGTACATCCAGCCCAGCCGCACCGCCGCCAGCCCGATCTTGGAGAAGGTGCGCACCATCACGACGTTCTCGGCGCTCTCGACCAGCTCCAACCCGGCCTCGTAATCACTCGCGGTCGCGTAGTCGGCGTAGGCCGAATCCAGCACGAACAGGATGTCCGGCCGCAAACCCGCATGCAGGCGCCGCAGCTCCCGCGCGCTCAGATAGGTGCCGGTGGGGTTGTTGGGGTTGGCGAGGAACAGCACCTTGGTGCGCTCCGTCACCGCCCCGAGCAGCGCATCGACACCGGCGCGGTAGTCGGTCTCCGGCGCGACCACCACCTCGGCCCCGGCTCCGCGTGTCACGATCGGGTAGACGGAGAAGCCGTACTGGCTCATCACCGCCTCGTCGCCCTGCCCGAGATAGCACTGCGCCAGCAGGTGCAGGATGTCGTCCGAGCCATCGCCGCAGACGATCCGCTCCGGATCGATCCCGTGCGCCGCCCCCAGCGCCTCGCGGACGATCCGCGACGAGCCCTCGGGATAGACCTCGAGCTTGTCGGCGATCACGCGATACGCCGCCACCGCCTTCGGGCTCGCGCCAAGCGGAGACTCGTTGCTGCTCAGCTTGATGGGCTTGGTGCCTGGCGCTGCGGCGGACTTGCCCGGCACATAGGGCGCGATCTCGAGGATGCCGGGTTGCGGAACGGGACGGTCTGACATGGACGCTACTGGAGTGAAAAGCGCGCGGACCATAGTGAAAGCCCGCCGCAAATGAAAGCCGCGCTCCTAAGAGCCGGGCGGCAACTCCATCGCCGTCTGCGGCGCCAGCCCCGGCACCCGCACGTAGTGGTCGACGCGCAGCCGACGCGGCACGGCCGGAAACAGCTCCTTGCGGGCTGCGACCACCAGCACACCCGCGAACGCTGGCCCGAACAGCCGCCCTGCCCGCTCGAAAAACCGCGTCGTCTTCAGCATGATGCGGCGCTGGCTCGGCATCAGGTAGAGCGCCTCGCGTATCGACTCGCAGGCGAACGAGTGGTCGCGCAGCAGCTTCTCAATCTGGCTCCGGCTGTAGGGATGCCCCGCCCCGTAAGGCGTGTTGTCGGTGCTCGCCCAGAACCCGCTGCGCCGCGGCAGCACGATGATCAAACGCCCGTTCGGCGCCGTCACCCGCCAGAGCTCGCGCATCAGCTCCTCGGCATCGGCAATATGCTCGAAGGCATGCACGGCGATCGTGAGATCGACCGCAGCATCGGTGAGCGGCATTTCGAGTGGATCGCAGAGCACGGTCCGCGATGGCCCCTCGCGCGGCCAGGCCGACGATCCCTGCCGCGCCGGCATGAACGCAAGCACGCGGTCCGCCGTCTCGAGCGTGAAGCGGAGGTAGGGCGTCGCAAAACCAAGGCCCAGGATTCGGCGGCCCTTCACGTTCCCCGCGTGCCGGA
>JAEZBF010000201.1 GCA_023427545.1 Pseudomonadota bacterium | reverse complement strand
GCCAGGGGTCGCGGGCGAGCAGCTTCCACTCCTTGCGGCGGAGCGCCTGCTTCTGCGATCCGGGCCGGAAGGGCGCCGTTGCGGCGCGCTGGTGTACCCGCGCATGGGCTATGCCGGCGGTCGCGATCGCGCGCATGGCAAAGCCCGAGGAGGTGCCGGCGATCACGAGCACCAACGTGCCGAAGCCGACGATCATCACCGCGACGAGGGCGCCGGGATCGCCCATCGCGGCGCGGGCGGGCAGCCAGAGCAGGTTGTCGAGCCCGGGCGCGGCGGCGACCAGCTCTTCGGACTGCAGCACCGAGAAGCGCGACATATTGCCGAAGCCGACGATCGCCGCGACCTGGATGCCGATGACGAAGCCGGCGCCGACGACGCCGGCAAGGATCTGCGCCACCAGCCGTGTCTGCCTGGGGCCGATCAGCTTGAACAGGCCGATCGTGAGCAGCACGGAAAGTGCCGCCGCGAGGGCGCCCATCGACGCCAGCACGGCGTAGGCGCTGAGCCAGCGCGGCCCATCATTCAGGGCGAGCATGTCGACGACCGGACTCGCGAGCACGCAGGCGAGCGCGATGGTGGACGCCGCTATGGCGCCGGTACGCACCGCAAAGAGGCGGCGCGACGAGGCCGGCGAGGAGAGGATGAGGTCGAGATCGGACCGGGCGTAGTAGGCACGGGTGACCGATTCCAGTGCCTGGCTCAGCATCACCGTCCAGAACAGGAAGCCGCCGCCGGTGATCAGCACAAGCGTGGGCTTGTCGGGAACGATCCCGGCCTGCGCCCAAGGCCCAATGAGCGCGCCGACCATCAGGTGCATTCCCGCGGCGAAGGCGAGGAGGACGACCGCGAGCACGATGCCCCGGCGGCGCTTGCCGCCGGTGGCGAGCGCCAGCCAGTCGCGCCAGGCGAGATTGAGCTCGTGCCGGGCGAACCAGGCGAGCGAAGCGGGGGCCGTGGTCATGCGGCCGCGCTCTCGGCCGGAGCATCGGCGACCAGGTGGAGGAAGATCTCCTCGAGGCTGGTATTTCCACGGCCGATGCGGGCGCGCAGCTCGTCGAGCGTGCCCTCGGCGACCAGCTTGCCGCCGTTGATGACACCGATACGTTCGGCCATGCGCTCGGCAACCTCCAGGATGTGCGTGGTCATCAACACGGTTGCGCCGTCCCGAACGCGCTCGAGCAGTACATCCTTGACCAGTCGCGCCGAGCCGGCATCGAGGCCGGTCAGCGGCTCGTCGAGGATGATCAGGCGCGGGTCGTGCACGAGCGCACCCGCGAGCGCTACCTTCTGCAGCATGCCCTTGGAAAAGCCGCCGCAGCGCTCGTTGGCGTGAGGTCCGAGTCCAAGCCAGCCGATGAGGTCGCGGGCCCGGCGCTCGGCGCTTCTGGCGTCGATCTGCCAGAGGCCGGCGACGAACTCGAGGTACTCGAGGGGGGTGAGGCGATCGTAGACCATCGGCTCGTCGGAGACCCAGGCGACGACGCGCTTTGCCTCGACGGGACTGCGCCGCGCATCGATGCCGAAGATAGAGATGTTGCCCGCATCGGTCTGCAGCAGACCCGCGACCATCCTCAGGATCGTCGTCTTGCCGGCGCCGTTGGGCCCGAGCAGCACGTAGAACTCACCGGCGCGGACGGTGAGGTCGAGGCCGGTCAATACCGGCCGGTCATAACTCTTGGTGAGGCCGGAGATGGCGAGGGCGGCAGGGGTGTCGGACATGGGGCGCCAAATCTTGCACAGCCTCGGGGCGAGGCTCCGGGACGGGCAGGATAGTTGCGTGGCGTTGCAGCAAAGTGAATCGAGGGCGGCAAAGTCGAACCCGCGGCCGCTGGAACCCGGACGGGGGGTTCGCCGTTTATTGCGCAGATACGACGACAGAAGAGACCGTCCCAAGGCCCTGAAGGATTATCGTGCACGCGGGCAGGACACTGGAAGTCCAGTATCCGGCTGTACGCGAGAAGATGATGCCCGAGAGGGTTGTACGAAGGACGAAACTGACCAGCAGAGAGCGGCCCCGAACGGGACCGCTCTCTTCTTATCTCTGGGTCACGTACCCTTCGGGAACGCCGCTGGTCGACAACACGAACTGCCAGACCTGCAGCAGGCGTGAGCGGAAGCCCCCGGCGCAGCAGAGCAGGTAGTACCGCCACATCCGATAGAAGCGGACGTCCTCGGGCGTGTTGCGCCGTGTCCACTTGCGCTCGAAGTTGTCGTTCCAGGCGACGAGCGTGTTGTCGTAGTGCGGCCCGATGTTGTGGACGTCGATCACCGTCCAGAGCCCGTCGATCGCCTCGCCGATCTGCGCCATGGAGGGGATGACACCGCCGGGGAAGATGTACTTTTCGAGCCAGGGGTCGATGGTGACGTCGCTGTCCTGCTGGCCGATGGTGTGCAGCATGAAGAGGCCTTCACCCTTCAGCGCCCGGCGCGCCGCCTGGAAATAGGTGCGATAGTTCTTGTAGCCGACGTGCTCGAACATGCCCATCGAGACGACCTTGTCGACCTTGCCGGTGAACTCGCGGTAGTCCTTCACTTGGAACTCGATCGGCAGGTGCTTGTAGCGCTCGCGGCCATAGGCCGCCTGGTCGGGCGAGACAGTCACGCCAACGCAGTTGGCGCCGTACTTCTCGGCGGCGAAGCCCATGAAGGCGCCCCAGCCGCAGCCGATGTCGAACACGGTCTCTCCCGGCTTGAGCTGCACTTTGCGGCAGACCATGTCGAGCTTGGCCTCCTGGGCCTGGTCGACGTTCTCGACACCCTCGGGCCAGTAGCCGCAGGAGCCGGTCATTCGCGCATCAAGCGAGGCGGCATAGGCCTCGGTCTCGTTGTAATGCATCTTCGCCACCCGGCGGGAGCGGCTGATGTTCTGCATGTTGAGGAAACGCGCCTGAACGATCAGCCACATCTGGGCGGGCGACAGCTTGAGATTGAGCCACGCCTTCGAACGCAGGATGCGGTTGAAGAATTCGGCGAGATCGTCGCAATCCCACCAGCCGTCCATGTAGGCCTCGCCCAAGCCGAGCGAGCCTTCGGACATGATCCGGTTCCATAGTGCGGGGTTGTGCACCTTGATGTCCCACGGATTCGAGCCGTCGACGGTGATACCGGCCCGCTCGAGCAGGGGGGTGAAGAGGGAGTGCTGGTCCATTCAGAAGGGCTCGACGCTGGAGACGAGGACGCCCGCGGGGGAGTCGGGGCCGAGCCAATGGAGCAAGTCCGCCGCGCGATTGCAAGCACGCCAAAAGGGAAGGCCGGGATCGCTCCCGGCCCCAAGTTGGCGCTAGACGTGGTGCGTTCTAGGCGCGTCCCAGGCGCTTCTCCAGCCAGCCCGGCGCTTTCTTGCGCGGGTGAGGCGGGGTGCCCGGAAACATCGACTGGACCGACTCGTCATGCGGGATGCCAAGGGCATCGAACAGCTCGCGGCGATCGTTCCGGTCGTTCTCGGACTCTTGGATGGCATACTTGATCACGTCGTCAATAACATCCTGCGGCACAACGATGGCGCCGTCGCCGTCGGCGACCACCAGGTCGCCCGGCTTAACCGTGGCGCCGCCGATCTCGACCACCGAGTTGGGCCCGCCGAATTCAACGCGGCCCTGGTACATCGGCTGGACGACCCAGCGGTGCCAGACTGGGATCGCCTTCTGGTAGAGCTGCTCGTCGGTATCGCGCGCACCGCCATTGGTCAGCACGCCGCGAACGCCGCGGTTCGCCCAGACCATCGAGTCCATCGAGCCGACGGCGGGGGTCTTCTGGCCCATGGTGTCGACCACGAGGAAGTCGCCGTCGCCAACCTGGGTGCGGAAGTCGCCCATGTCCCAGAGCTTGCCGTACCAGTAGTCGTAGGCCCACTTGGTGTAGTCATCGGGGCTGAGCTCGGGCACCCGCTCCTTGGTCGGGATGTGGCGATAGGTCTGCGCAAAGCCCGCCGCCTTGGTGCGCCACAGCGGCCGAATCTCGGGATCGACGGTGCCGACGTGGTGCAGGCCGACCCAGTCCATGCCGTCGCGAATGTCGGTTACGCGCAGCTTGGCTACGGTCTCCAGGATCTCTGTGCGCCTGTTGTTGTCCATCGATCTTTCCTTCTGATCCATCAGATCTGGTTGCGGGCTTCGCGCTCGAGCTCGGCGAGCTTTTCGACGCGACGGCGGAAGTGCTCTTCGGTGCTGAACTCGGATGCGAGGAAAGCACGGACAATGTCAGCGGCGATCTGCGGCCCGGTGATCCAGGCGCCGATGCAGAGGACGTTGACGTTATCGTGGATGACGCACTGGCGCGCGACGTAGGTGTCGTGGGCGACTGCGGCGCGGATGCCCGGCACTTTGTTCGCCGCGATACACGCGCCGGCACCGGTGCCACAGACGAGGATCGCGCGCTCCACGCGCCCGTCGAGCACGTGCTGTACGGCGGCGCGGGTCACGTCGGGAAAATCGACAGGTTCCTCGGACTCGGCGCCCAGCGTGATGACCTCATCGAAGTGCTGGGCAAGCAGATCGCGCACAAAGCCCTTCATCGGGAAACCGGCATGATCGTACGCCAGCACAATCGCCTTCCGGTGGGGGATCGCTCCGCTATCGGCTACCAATGTCTCGTTTCGCGTCATGCGACGGGTGCCAAACTGCTCATACCGTGGTAAGACCACTGTAGGAAGCCGCGCACAGCCTGTCAATTCGGTTTAAGTTGAGACGTGGCGAGTCTTGGAGGACACGTGGACGATATTTCGATCACGCAGGAGGGCGCTGAGGGCAGCGGCTATCAGCGCGCCTTCGCATTCGTCCGCGAGCAGTTGTTGACCGGTAAGCTGAAAACGGGCGACCGGCTGCTGCCGGAACGGGAATTCGCCGCGCGCCTGGGCGTCTCACGTCCGGTGATCCGCGAGGTGTTGCGCGCGCTAGCCGCCATCGGGGTCATCGATATCCGACACGGGCAGGGGAGCGTCGTGCGCGTGCCCGACTTCTCCCAGATGGGCGACCTCTTCACGCTGCTGCTGGCGCAGCAGGGCGATGTCATCGACGACATCGTGCAGGCGCGAATCGCCATAGAGCGGCAGGCCATCCGGCTCGCGTGCAGCCGTGCGACCTCAGCCGACATCGCCCGGCTGGACGCAGGGTTGCGCACGATCCGTGAGACGACCAGCGATCCGGTCAAGGGCGGGGAGGCGGACTTCCACTTCCACGCCGATCTCGTCGAGGCGGCGCACTCGCCGACCCTCAGCAGCCTGTACGTGGCGATCTCGAACCTGCTGCGGCGCTCACACATGGAGCGGCGCGAGCGCATCACCGACGTGCCGGGGATAGACTCCTATCTCGTCGACCACCACCGGCTGATATTGACGGCAATCGTCGAGCGCGACGCCGACAAGGCCGACCACCTGCTGGCACAGCATTTCGAGATCGGCAGCGACTTCCAGCGGCGCGCCCTGATGGCCGGGCTGGGCGGTGGGCAGGCGGGGGAGCCGTAGCTCCCCCGAAATACCGTCAGAGCGTGTTGCGGTAGATGCCGAAACCGGTGTCGCTGGTGTTGCCGGTCGGTTCGATCTTGACCGCGGTCACGTCGGCGATGTGATCGGCGGCCTTGGGGCCGGTTTCGAACAGCACCGTGGTGCCCGGGATCGGCGCGAGCGACCAGTTGCTGTCGGCCTTGGGCTGGATGGTCTTTTCTTCGACGATGTAGCGGATGAGGAGGTCGCGGTTGGTATCCGGACCCTTGAAGATCACCGCCTGTCCACCTGCCAAACCAGGGAAATTACCACCACCGCCACCGCGGTAATTGTTTGTTGCGACGACAAACTTCTGCGCGGAATCGATCGGCTTCCCATCGTACTGCAGGTCGACGATGCGGCTGGCGTCCGGGTTGGCAACCGACTTGCCGTCCGTGGCGTACTTGCTGGGCTGGGTGAGGTCGATCTTGTAGGTGACCCCGTCGATGACGTCGAAGTTGTAGGCGGGGAAGTCGAGGTTGATCAGCGGCTGATCGGGCTTGCCCGGCTCGATCTGGTTGAAGATGCCGGCCGAACGCTCGAGCCATTCCTTCACCGTCGCGCCGTCGATCGCCACGGCCTGGATGGTGTTGGGATAGAGATAGAGGTCGGCGACGTTCTTGATCGCCACCGGGCCTACCGGAACGTCGGTGTAGTAGTCAGGGCCGCCGCGGCCGCCGGCCTTGAACGGGGCTGCCGCCGAGAGCAGCGGCAGGCTCTCGAACTCGGTGCCCTTGAGCATCTGCTTGAGGTACCAGGTCTGGGCGATGTTGACGATCTGCACGGACGGATCGTCGGCGACCAGCGCGAAGTAGGAGTGCAGTGGCGCCGCCGTCTCGCCGACGGGGCGGCGGACGTATTGAAGCGTCTGCTGGTGCTCCTCGGCGACGGACTCGATGACTTCCTTGTCGGAGTCGACGAGCGGCTTCACCTTGCCTTCGACGCGCTCGAAGATCGGACGCGCCTCAGAGGTGTGCGAGGCGATGGTCCACTTGCCGTCGGCACCCTTCTGCAGCAGCAGGTCGATCAGGCCCATGTGGGAGCCCCAGAAGCCGGCCATCACCGCCGGCTTGCCGGCTAGCGTGCCCTTCTCGAGGTCGGCGCCCTCGAGGCCCTCGAAGTCCTTGGAGTTGGGGAACACCAGGTGCTGGTGGCCGGTGAGCACGACGTCGACGCCCTCTACGGCGGCGAGCTGGAGCGAAGCGTTCTCGGCGCCCGCGCCCTGGTCCTCGGCAATGCCGGAGTGCGAGAGCGCGACGACCAGATCGGCACCCTCGGACTTCATCTTCGGCACGTAGGCCTTGGCGGTCTCGACGATGTCGCGGGTGTTGACCTTGCCGACGAGATGGCCGGCATCCCAGGTCATGATCTGTGGCGGGAGGAAGCCGATGAAGCCGATCTTGATGGTCGACTTGGTGCCGGCGCCGTCGGTGATCTCTTTTTCTACGATGCGGTAGGGCTGGATCCAGGTGGTGTCGCTCAGCGGGTCAGCGGCGAGCTCACCTTTCACCAGGTTGGCGGAGACAAACGGGAAGTTGGCGCCCTTAAGCGCGGTGTCGAGGAACTCGAGGCCGTAGTTGAACTCGTGGTTGCCCAGCGTGCCGACCTCGTAGCCGAGCGTGTTCATGGCGGCGATCGTGGGGTGCGGATCGCTGTCGTCGAGGCCTTTCTCGTAGGCGATGTAATCGCCCAGCGGATTGCCCTGGATGACGTCGCCGTTGTCGATGAGGATCGAGTTGCCCGCTTCGCTGCGGATGTTCTCGATCAGGGTCGCGGTGCGCGCCAGGCCCATGGTATCATTGGGCGCATCGGCGAAGTAGTCGTAGGGATAGACGGCGACGTGGATGTCGGTGGTTTCGATCAGGCGCAGGTGCGCCTCTCCTGCCTGCGCCATGACGGCAAACGGGTGCAGGACCGGCAAGGCGGTGACGGCGGCCGTGCCGGCGAGAAACGCGCGGCGTGAAATGCGGCTTTCGGATTTCATTCGTTACTCCCTCTGGGCGATCCGCGGCCGGGGGAACGATAAGCGGCACGAGCCGGTTATGGTGGCGGTCGGGACAGCGATGGCTTGCCCGCGCAAGGTGACGCCGCGATGACGGGCAGATCGGCCACTCTCGCCAATCTTGACCGTTTGGTCAATTTCGTTCGTGCGGCCGCCGGAGCCTGTGCAAAAAGCCCAGTGGGGCAAAGGAGCGTCAGATGAAATGGCAAGGGCGTGAGCGGAGCTCCAACATCGAGGATCGGCGTGGAACCGGCGGCGGCCTAGGCGGCGGTTTCGGCCGTGGCGGTGGCGGGCTCAACCCCTTCGGTCGGGGCGGCGGCATTCCCATCCCGACCGGCCGCGGCGGCATGGGCGGGCTCATCGTCATCGTCGTGATCCTCGGGATCATCTGGTTCACCACCGGCCAGAACCCGATCGACATGCTGAACGGCGGCTCCTCGGTCGCGCCCTCGAGCTCGAGCCAGTCGCGGCCGCTTCAGCCCGGTGACGATCCGGCCAACTTCGTGGCGGTGGTCACCAAGGAGACGGAGAATCTGTGGGGGCAGGTGTTCCAGCAGAACAACCGGAGCTACCAGCCGCCGCGCGTGGTGCTGTTCTCGCGCGCGACCGAGAGCGGCTGCGGTGTCGCGCAGTCTGCTTCGGGCCCGTTCTATTGCCCCAACGACAAGAAGGTCTACATCGACCTCTCGTTCTACGATCAGCTGCGCGAGCAGTTCGGCGCGCCCGGCGATTTTGCGCAGGCCTACGTGATCGCCCACGAGATCGGCCATGCGGTGCAGGACCAGCTCGGCGTGCTCGGCGAGTTTAATGCGCAGCGCAGCCGGATGAGCGAGACCGATGCCAACGCCTACTCGGTGCGCGTCGAACTCCAGGCCGACTGCTATGCGGGCGTCTGGGCCAACTTCGCCGGCCATGAGAACCTGCTCGATACGGGAGACACGCAGGAGGCGATGAACGCCGCACAGCAGATCGGTGACGACGTCCTACCGCGTGGCCAGGTCTCCGAGCGCCAGTTCACCCACGGCACGTCGCAGCAGCGCCAGCACTGGCTCAAGCGCGGCATGGACAGCGGCGATGTCGGCCAGTGCGACACGTTCGCTCCGGGTGCGGTTTGACGCACAGGGGCGACGTTGCAGGTCTCGTCCTCGAGCAATTCGAGGACGACGGGACGTTTCCTAACAGCCGCCTGCCCTTGTTGCTCTATCGCGCGGCGCTACCTGAGGACGTCGTCGACCCTGAGGCGTTCGAGCGGCTGTTCGAGATGAACGGCTGGCCGCCGGCTTGGCGTGCGAGCATCTTCACGTACCACCATTACCATTCGACTGCGCACGAGGCGCTCGGCGTCGCCTCTGGCGAGGCGCGGCTCATGCTCGGTGGCCCGAACGGACGCGAGTTCGACGTGGTGGCGGGCGATGCGATCGTCATCCCGGCCGGAGTCGGGCACCGGCGTCTCAGTTCGAGTGCCGACTTCCTCGTCGTGGGCGCCTATCCGCCGGGCCAGCAGATGGACCTGCTGCGCGGCGGGGCGGGCGATCGGCCCAGGGCGGACCAGAACATCTCACAGGTGCCGCTACCTCGGACCGACCCGGTCGGAGGTGACAGCGGTGGTGTCGTGACCGACTGGTCCGTGCCCTGATCCGGGACGAATCCCCGCTCGCCGGCGTTTCCTGGCTGCATTCACGGCCCATGCCACGCGTTGCAG